>JAQGHS010000933.1 GCA_028291605.1 Planctomycetaceae bacterium
CGCCGAGGCCACCCCCTTACCACCTTGCAGCCACAACCAGCAGGGATACATATGCCCGATGATGGCCGCCACGCCGCAAGCAATCGCCACATGCCCGGTCCAGGCGGGGTCCGGAGCCAGCCACAGCGGCAACAGCCACGTCGGCAGCAGCGCCTTAACGAGGTCCAGCAATAACGCCAGGATGCCCCACTTCGCCCCCAGCACGCGGCCGACATTGGTCGCACCGATGTTACCGCTGCCATGCTGCCGGATATCGATCCCCTTGATGAATCGAGCGATCAAATATCCAAACGGAATCGACCCAATCATATAGGCCAACAGCACAGAAATAATCGTATCAACAACAGGCGTCATGGATGGATGAGATCTAAAGTTGAAGCCACGGTAGGACGGGTCTCCAGGCCCGTCCGAGTCCAATGTCGATCATCTCACGGAAGAATTGAGCCATAGATGAACACGGATGAAACACGGATTGAATCACCCTGATGCGAAGTCAATATGGGTTGTAGCCACGCTCACCAGAGCGTGGGAATCCACTGCAATCACCCACGTTCTGGCGAACGTGGCTACCGCGTGAATTCATCTTTATCCGTGTTCAATCCGTGTCCATCCGTGGCAAATAAATCCTTAAGACGCAGTACGGACGGGCCTGGAGACCCGTCCTACGATCGCGTATCACGATCAACCATTGAAATTAACCGATCCCGAAAACCGCCGCAATCAGGGGCTGTTCACCGGCTCACGGACATCGTAATACAACGGCAGATCCAACTCAGCCACATCCAGAATCTGCCGCTCACTTTTCAATTCGGGATGCTCATCGACCAGTTCCAACGCCACTTCCGCAGACTCACCCACTTTGGGTGCCGCCGCTTCCGGCAGAACTTGTCCATCCAAGATCACCCAACGAGCCACCAAAATCCGATCTTTCACCTTGAGTGTCGCAGCCGCCGCCTTCTTCGTCGACTTCGGATCGGCCACGATCTTTTGCACCTCAAACTCATGCACCGCCAGAGCCCGCCGATAGGGCAAGATCTGCGCCGGCGGCGGAATCGTGGAGCGCTCGATACACTTCGCGGTCACCCGGGTCTGTACGATCGACTTCCGCTTGGGTATCCGCAGACGAGCGGCCGCCGCCTGACGCTCCACCTCCTCGGCACTCAAGCCACGCTCGTAGACCGTCACCGCCTCCACGCTGCCACGCCACGCCACACTGCCCAACCGGATCTCGGCCGAGGTCCACATCCCCAAATCCAGGCTTCCCTGGCTTTCTGAGAGAACGCGACCGTCCACATAAACCAAGCTTTTCTCGGGTGTCACTGTCAACGTCACAACGACCGGAGCGGCCGTCTTCCACTCCTTGACAGTAACCCCGGCGGCACTTTTCGTACGGCGAAACAGCATGTCATTTTGCTGTAGCAACTGGACATAGGGACGATCCAGCGGACCAATTTCACAGAAGGCGGCCAGCGGACTGGTCGCACTTGCCGGAGTCACCAGCATCTCGACCGTCAGCGATTTCTTCGACTTCGCCGCGGCCAACAACTCGGCATCCAAGTTTTCAAGAGTCCCAGTGCCTCCCAGAAAACGCAGATCATGAAATCGCCCGGGGACCGCTCGCCCATGCAGTTGAATCTGACACGCACGCCCCGGCTGCCCGGGACGGTCCGGAATCTGGTTTGTCTGGGCACTGTTATTCCACGCAAACAGCAACCCTTCCGTCGCTACCGGCCAAGTCCCCGCGGCCACAGCGACCGGGGCGTTCTTCAGTCCACGTAGATCGACAACATGACGCTCTCCGCCGGCAAGCCACACATCGGGATAGAAATCTCCCCGGTCATTCGCGGTGACTTGATACCACGCTTCGACCGTCTTGAAATCCGGACTGAAACGCCCCAGATACACTTCCACCTGAGGGCCACCACCCGAGATCACATTGACTTTTCCCTGCACGCTGTACGGTCCCGTCATGCCGAAGAAACGGACATGGTTCGACCAGCGGGGATGGAAGACTTCTGCGCCATTGATTTCAGGGGCCGAGTTGACGTTGACCTTCCAGCCTTCGGCCTCGTCTGGACGATGAAACTGCAGGTTCCGGTGCGGCCCGTCAAACACCCAGCTCACGCCGCTGTTGTCGGGAGCAATTGAACTCCAGCAGCCTGTCTCCAGCTTCTGCCAGGTCTTCTTCTTCAGATCGGCCACGCCCCCATTCGGCCAGGGAAATTCCCCCCCGGCCCGAGTCCCATCGGCCGATAACTGAAAATTGTCGCAGCCCACATCGGTCTGATCCCAGACCTTCTGAGAAATCTTCGGATCGCTGAGTTTCACCCGCCGCAGATTCCGATACGTTACGTTTTCTGGCTTGCCAACCCGCTTGGCCGCATAGACCCAATCCTCACCATCGGCAGGATCTCGCCAGACATCCACCGCCAGACCATCGCCCAACAGTTTCTTACCCGACCCATCCCAGTTGACGACATAGAACTTTTGCGACGGCTGATCAGAGAAGACCACACGCTGCCCATCGGGAGTCAGTAAAGGCTTAGCGTAGTTCCGCAATTCTCCGAGCACGACGCGCTCGCCATTACCGTCCTCGCTGTCGAACCCCATCAGCTTGAGCCGCTGACCGATCGCCAGGATATCGCTGTTCGCCGTGCCGTGATCCTGTACCCAGACGACTCGCGTGTGGGCAACCTCGGCGAATTTGCGGATGGAAGTCGGCTCTCCAGCGCCAACGACGGCAGTCAGCAAAGTGCAGCAGATGAGATAGACGACTCGCATCAGAAGATGAACTCACATCAAGAAAGGCGCAGGGCTGTAACTCCCCGCCACTGGGCTTGTCCCAGTGGTTCCCGCGCTTCTGCACTACCCCGAACTTCACGCCGGATGTAGTGCAGAAGCGCCGGAACCACCCCCGCGAGGGGGTGGCGTACTCTCCAGGTTCTATTGATTCGAACGACGTCGTTTCGGTGCCGCGTGAGTCGTTAACAACCATTGGGCTTACGCCTAACGCTCGCCTAATAAGATGACCTACCGCTCGCCCGCCGCCGCGGCCAGCAGCGCCGGCGGAACCTCTTTCCCAATCATTTCATAAATGAACCGCGAGGGAAGTGAATCCTTCTTCCGGCCCCATTTCATGCGGGTCTTGGCATGCGTAATCGTCAAAAAATCGCGAGCCCGCGTCACACCAACATACGTCAACCGACGCTCTTCGTCGATCGTATTCTCGATCAGCGACCGATGATGCGGCAGGATGCCTTCCTCCAGCCCCACCAGGTACACGTGCGGAAATTCCAGCCCTTTCGCACTGTGCAGGGTCATCAGCTTGATCCCCTTCTGGGCTTTTTCATCCTTCTTATCCGGCTGCGAAAACTGGTCGTTCA
>JAQGHS010000934.1 GCA_028291605.1 Planctomycetaceae bacterium
TTCAATTAGGACCACCGCACCGGCATCGAGCGGAAACCCGAAGTGAAACGCTGCTTCGACCGCTTCGATGATTCCGGAATCCATCATCTCCAGGGCGGCGGGAACGATGCCCGCGCCGATGATATTGCTGATAGTCTGGGTGGCGGCTTCGACCGTCTCGAAGATGCCCAGCATGGTCCGGTAAGCAGCCGGATCCCGCGTCAAACGGACCCACGCCTTGGTGCAGATGCCGAACGTGCCCTCGTTCCCGACAAACAGTCCTGTCATATCGAATCCTGGAGCATCCTCAGCCGGGCCACCGAACGTGACGACCGAACCATCAGGCATGACTGCTTCGACGCCGAGGATGTGATTGACGGTCACACCGTATTTCAGGGTATGCGGACCACCGGAATTTGTCGCGACATTCCCGCCGATGGTGCAAGCCCCCTGGCTCGACGGATCAGGTGCGTAATGGTACCCCGTCCCTTTCAGTCGCTGTGTCAGATGCACATTGACGAGGCCGGGTTCAACAATCGCGAACCTGTCTCGCAAATTGACTTCCAGGATTTGCTTCATCCGGGTCAGGGCAATCATCACGCCGCCGCCAACAGGCAGACTGCCACCAGCCAGACTGGTACCGGCACCACGCGGAATGAACGGCAATTGCAGTTCGTTGCAAAGTTTGACGATCTGGACGATTTGCTCGGTGGTCGTCGGAAAGACGACGACGTCCGGTACCTGCTTTTCGATCGTGTAGCCGTCGCACTCGTAGACGAGAAGTTCTTCTCGCTGGCTGAGCAGATTCTCCGCCCCCACGATCTCGCGCAACCGGCGCAGGACATCGAGGCCAAACGTCGGAACTGCCGGGGGGGGAGATACGGACATTGAAGATCCTAGCAGCGTAGGTCAGGGCTGTGCCTGACGCTTGGTGGTAATGCTAACTCACTGAGCCAGGCCAATGATGAAGTCCAGTGATTCGTTCTTCGATCCAATTCGCGATGTCGAAAGATGTCAAGCACTCCTGACCTACAGGATTGGTCAGTATTTAATCTGCGTGAATCTGCGACATCTGTGGATAAAAAGTCTTCCTTGCGGCCGTCTTCATCTCTCCCGGAGTTTCTATCCACAGATGACGCAGATGGACGCAGATTCCAGATCTATTAGCAGACTATTCCGGCTCCTCAAAGCCCCCGCCCCGTTCGTCGTCGTTTTGCCACTCTTCGATCATTTCCATCAGGTTGGATTGTTCCTTGCTGTTGGCCCAGACCGACTCGCCCCCTTCCAGAGCGACTTCGTAGCGGCCCTCGCATTGGCAGTCCGGCTCGCCGCAAAAATGGGGCGTCGCGGCGACCCACAATACGCGGTATAGCGGCAGATGTTTGTCATCGATACGGCAGAAGATACTCATAGTTCTTACTACTTGCGCCGGTTGATAAGGAATCGCGTCGGCGACTTGGTCTTTAAGTTTACAATGTCCTGGGGGCGACTGGCTGGGAAAGTGCCCGCTTTAAGGAGCACTCCCAGAATGCACTGGCATAGCCAGTGGCACCCGATTGTTAACGTTTATTCCGCGAGTTTCTTCAACAGCAATTCGCGGACCGTGGCGGGGTCGGCTCCCTTCATTTCCTTCATCGCCTGGCCAATCAGCGACCCGACTGCGGACTGCTTGCCCCCCTTGAAGTCTGCGACCGCTTTCGCGTTCTTGGCGAGCACTCCAACGATTACCGCTTCTAATTGTCCGCTGTCGGCGACGATCGACAAGCCCTGCTCTTGAATGATCTGATCAATCCGAGCCACGCTGATTGTGGACAGATCCTCGCTGTTGAGCAGATTCAGGAAGATTTCGCGACCACTTTTGATCGTGATCTTCTTGTCATTGACCCGTTTGAGGATCTCACCCAGAACCGGCGGCTGAATGGGAAAACCCTCGATCGTCAGCTTGCGGTCGTTCATTTCCCGCAAGACGTCCTGGGTTACCCAGTTACAGGCCTGTTTGCCGTCGCCGCAGATTTTCGCCACGTGTTCCACGAAATTCGCGAAGACAACACCCTGGTCGATGATGACGGCCGCGTCGTAGTTCGACAGTTGATATTGTTGAATGAACCGCGTCCGTCGTGCTGCCGGGAACTCGACCATACTGTCGATGACATTCTGCAGATACGCTTCTTCGATCGTGACCGGAACAAGATCCGGATCAGGGAAGTAGCGATAGTCGGACGCATTTTCCTTTGTACGTTGCGCTACCGTGATGTTCCGGACAGCATCGTATCCGCGAGTCTCCTTCAAGACGGCCCCAAAGGTCATGCCGTCCTGTTGCCACTGGCGATATTGCCGGTCGGCTTCAAATTCAATCGCCAGTTCGACGTTGCGAAAACTGTTCAGATTTTTGATCTCGACCAGCGGCGTGGCGATCTTTTGGCCGTCGCGGTGTATATGCACGTTAACATTGGCATCACACCGGAGACTCCCTTCCTGCATGTTGCAGTCGGAGACTTCCAGATACGTCAGCAACAGTTTCAGTTCTTCGAGATACTCTTTCGCTTCCTGAGCCGACCGCAAATCGGGATGCGACACGATCTCCAGTAACGGCGTCCCCGCTCGGTTCAAATCGACCTGGCTATCATGGCCCCGGCCAGTTTCGTCGTGAGTGTTCTTGCCCGCATCTTCTTCCAGGTGTGCCCGGATGATGCCGATCTTCTTCTTTTCGCCCGTCTCCTTGTTGATGACGATTTCCAGCCAGCCGTCGTGACTGAACGGCAGATCGTACTGGCTGATCTGATATCCCTTGGGGAGGTCGGGATAGTAGTACTGTTTGCGGTCCCACTTCGTGAAGCGGGCGATCTGGCAGTTGATGGCGGTCGCAGTCTTCACGGCCAGGTCGAAAGCGTGCCGGTTCATCACGGGCAAGGAACCCGGCAGTCCCAGGCAAACGGGACACGTCTGCACGTTCGGGTTGTCCGGATTGAACTTCGTCGAGCAGCCGCAAAAGATCTTGGTGTTGGTCTGCAACTGGACGTGAACTTCCAGTCCAATGATCGTGGTATAGTCCATGATTCCCGCTTTATTCTGACGCTTTCAGGTGCGTTGATGTCATCTGTGAATTGAGCTTGGCCGACTCGTCGCGCGGCGGATAACGGCTCTACAACGCTGCTCGCTGCCCCTGCCATTTCGTGGCCAGTTCATACATGCGGGCGGCTCGGAGCAATTTCTCTTCTTCGAACGGAGCCGCCAACAGCTGCAATCCCACAGGCAACCCCGCCTCGGTAAAGCCCGCGGGGACCGAGATCCCCGGCAGTCCGGCCAGATTGGCGCCGATGGTATAAATGTCTTCCAGATACATCGCCAGCGGGTTCGCGGAATACTCGCCGACCTTGGACGGAGGATTCGGCGATGCCGGCGAGGCGAGGACGTCGATCTGTTCGAATGCCTTGTCGTAGTCCTGCCGAATCAGGCGGCGGACCTTGAGGGCCTTCAGGTAATAGGCGTCGTAGTAGCCCGCCGACAGGGCATAAGTTCCCAGCATGATGCGGCGTTTGACTTCGCTACCAAACCCTTCGCCGCGGCTGGTGGCGTACATGTCGATCATATTGCTGAACTGCTCGGCACGATGCCCGTAATGGACTCCGTCGTAACGCGCCAGATTGCTCGACGCTTCCGATGGAGCAATCAGGTAGTACACGGCAACACCGTAGCTGGTGTGCGGCAACGAGACTTCTTTGATCTCGGCCCCCAGCGATTTGTAGACCTGCAGCGCGGTACGCAGTGTCTGTTCGACTTCGGGATTCAGTCCCTCGACGAAGTGCTCTTTGGCGATGCCGACTCGCAAGCCGGCCAGCGGTTGATTTACTGTCTGACTGTAGGCAGGGACCGGGGCATTCACGCTTGTGGAGTCTCGTCCGTCGTGGCCCGCGATGACTTGCGCGAGAAGTGCTGCTCCATTGACATCGTTCGCAAACGGACCAATCTGGTCCAGCGAGCTACCATACGCCACCATGCCAAAGCGGGAGACTCGCCCATAGGTCGGCTTCATTCCGACGACGCTGCAGAATCCGGCTGGTTGACGAATCGAACCGCCAGTATCGGTGCCCAGCGCGAGAGGGCTCATCCCGGCTGCCACGGCCGCAGCCGAACCACCGCTCGATCCGCCGGGCGTGCGGTCCAGATCCCAGGGGTTGCGAGTGATCTTGAAGGCGGACGTTTCCGTCGTGGAACCCATGGCGAACTCGTCCATGTTCGTCTTGCCGATCAGAACTGCGTCGGCATTTCTGAGCTGGGTGATGACATGGGCATCATAGGGCGGAATGAAGTTCGCCAGCATTCGACTGGCACAAGTCGTCTTGAGCCCCTTGGTGCAGAGGACGTCCTTAATGGCGACGGGAATTCCGGCGAGGAGTCCGACCGGCTGTTTGGCCTGGCGTCGGCGGTCGACATCGGCTGCCTGCTGCAGAGCCTCTGCGGTGTTCACAGTCAAAAATGCCGAGACGCGGTCATCCTGCTGGGCGATACGGTCGAGATACGCGGTCGTGAGTTCAACACTGGTCAATTCGCCCCGTTCCAGGCGACTTAACAGCTCACCCGTGGTGGCTCCGATGATCGACATGTGTGGTAATTTCCTCAATCGCGATGATGGTGCTGGGCTGGAGATTTGGTCCTGCCAGCCGGTGTCGTATTGTGGCGGATTGGTGGTCGAATTCCAATGCCGTGGCCGACGCTGCTAGCGTCTGAATTCCGACGCTGGCAGCGTCGGCCACGGTTCGCCCGACTCTGGAGAGTCAGGCTACAGACACGGCGCAGCAAAAAGCCCGGCCTTCTTGCGAAAACCGGGCTGAATTTGATTCCACTTCAGGACGAACGACCTACTTGTCTTCCAGAATCTGCGGGACCAGGAAGAACGTGCCATCCGTCTTGGGGGCATTCTGCAAAGCTGCGGCTCGAGGTAGTGATGGCTGGACTTCGTCCGCGCGGAACACATTGCTGAGTTCCACCGCATGCACCATCGGGACGACACCCTCGGTATTGACCTCATTCAGAGTATCAACGTACTTCAGGATGTTCCCGAGCTTGGTCGCATAGTCACCAATCTCGGCTTCCGACAATTTCAGCCGGGCGAGAACAGCAACCTTGCGAACCTTTTCGGCGTCGAGCGTTTCAGCCATAAATCGAATCGCTGATTACGAGAACTAGGCCGGGGGCAGCGAGAACAACTTGCGGACGACAGCTTTCTTAATCGTTCCGGAGCGAATGCACTTCACGCACACCCAGCGGCGAACGGTTTGGCCGTTTTCGTCCAGACGAACGCGTTGCAAGTTCGGTTGCCACTTGCGCTTAGTGATACCGGTCGTCTTGCGACCGTTACCGCCCAAGTACTTGGCCTTACCACGCTGTTCGACTGCATTGCCCGTTGACGGGCCTTTTTCGCAAAGTTCACAAAAAGGCATTTCCAAACCCTCATTTCAAAACGCAACCCGCGTTCATCGCGGGAGTTGTGTCGCAGGTCAAGCCGCTGAGAGCTCGACCACACGCAGATCAGCCTGAGCTGAGTTTATCGGTCGGAGAATAGCGAAAAACGCACCTCTTCCGACCGGAAGCGAGCTATTTTAGCCAGCGATGGGTCAATTGCAAGCGACCTTGATCCAACCTGAGCTTAGAAGACAGGAATCGGTTGGCCGGTCGGTTGAATCGGCACTGGGCGATTCTCGCGATTGACGATCATCGTCTCGGGATTGATGCCGACTGCCTGATAAACCGTGGCCACCGCGTCCGCAGGAGAATACGTCCGGCCCACGCTGTAACCGCCGACCTTATCGGTGGCTCCCAAAACCTGGCCACCTTTCACGCCGCCGCCGGCATAAAAGATCGACCCCGAATGACCCCAGTGATCGCGGCCGCCGTTGGAATTGATTTGCGGAGTTCGTCCAAACTCAGTGAGGTAGACGACCAACGTTCGCTCCAATCGACCACTTTCCGCCAGATCTTCCAGTAACGCGGCAAACGCTTTGTCGACGGCCGGTAAATGATATGGCTCTTTGCACATCTTCCACATATGCGGCTGGTTCTGGACCGGGGCACAGTGGTTATCCCACAGATTGTTGTACTCGCCCCAGTCGTAACCGTAATCCACCATGGCAAAACGAGTTCCGGCATCAATCAGCCGCCGTGCCAGCAGGCAGCGCTGGCCAATCTTGGACATCCCATAGCGTTCGCGCGTCGCCAGCGATTCGGCTTTGATGTCGAACGCTTGACGCACATGCGGAGCGGTCAACAGCTCGACTGCGCGGCCGTAGAGTTGTTCCAGATCTTCCAAGCCGCCGGAACGCTCTTGGGCCGCCAAATTCTGTTCTAACTGGGTTCGCAAGTTCCGACGTTCGTCGAAGCGTTGGCGGGTTACCTGATCGGCCAAGGAAAGATCGTTGACCTGGAAATCTTCTTTGCGGGGCTCACCCTGAGTACAGAACGGAGCGTACTTCTGGCCTAACCAGGCTGAAACGAACAGATTGGTGTTGGGAGGTCCCGGAGCCGTGGTCCCGGGAATCGCGACGTATGCCGGCAAGCCGCCCGTGGCACCGAGCTGGTGGGAAATCACTGAGCCGAAATTCGGTTCGCTCAGGATTCCGTTGGGCAGAATGTTGCGGCCCGACAGTGCATAGGCCTGGGCGTCGAAATGGTCGGGGGTGCCTGAGGCAAAGCTGCGGACGACCGCCATCTTATCCATGTGGCGAGCGAGGTGCGGCATGACCTCGGCAAAACGGACTCCCGGTACGTTGGTGTTAATGGCCTGGATATCGCCGTGAATTTCGTAAGGCGCTTCCGGTTTCGGATCGAATGATTCGTGGTGCGTGACTCCGCCGGGCAACCACAAAAAGAGGACCGAATCGGCCGTAGCCGGGAGTTCGGGCTTGGCGATGGCCTGACCGCGATGGCCGAACAGTTCCCATGCCGCCGCGGCGACCGTGACACCACCGATCCGCAAAAAGTTGCGGCGATGTGGAGCGACCGGAAAATGGCGTCGCGGCGAATTTGGTTCAAACGACATACTGCACCTGACTTGTTCCGTGCGGGAGCGCTCGGCCAATGGTGATTTTTCTATGATATCCAACCATTACACAGTAGCAATCACTGATATGATCAGCAAGAGGCAAAGATAGTCGTTGATCGCTCCGCGATCATAACGCATTCGCAGTGGCGGGCTTCGTGCAGAACCCGGGTTGGTATTCAACTCTGCCAC
>JAQGHS010000956.1 GCA_028291605.1 Planctomycetaceae bacterium
GAGTGCCCGTCCTACTGATCCAATCTAAATCTGATCCAAAGCCTGCTTCAGATCGTTGATAAAATCCGACGAATCCTCGGTCCCGATCGACAACCGAATGAAGTCCGGGGTCACGCCCGAGGCTCGCTGCTCTTCAACACTTAACTGCTGATGAGTCGTCGTCGACGGGTGAATGATCAGCGACTTGCTGTCGCCGACATTCGCCAGGTGCGAGAACAGCTTGACGCTGTCAATCACCTTGCGGCCGTTGTCGCTCTGTTGCTTGTCGGTGGCACCCTTGACGCCGAAGCCCATGATGGCCCCGCAACCGTTCGGCAGGTACTTCTTGCCCAGCTTATAACAAGGATGATTTTCCAAGCCGGTGTAGTTGACCCAACTGACCTTGGGATGCGACTGCAGGAACTTTCCGACAGCCAGGGCGTTCTCGCTGTGGGCCTTCATGCGCAAGTGCAACGTCTCGAGTCCTTGAACAAACATCCAGGCATTGAAGGGACTCATGGCCGGCCCGAGATCTCGCAGCAATTCCACGCGGGCCTTCAGAATGTAGGCGATCTTCATGCCGCCGAACGTCTCGAAGAACTTCATGCCGTGGTAGCTGGGATCGGGCTCGGTCAACGTGGGGAACTTGCCGTTACCCCACGGGAAATCACCCTTTTCGACGATGATGCCACCGATGCTGGTCCCGTGACCGCCAATGAACTTCGTGCAGGAATGGACGACGATGTCCACGCCGTGTTCGAACGGCCGGCACAGGGCAGGCGAAGCCAGCGTGTTGTCGACGATGACCGGCAGACCGTTGTCGTGGGCAATCTTCGTGATGGCATCAAAGTCGGGCACATCCAGGCGCGGATTGCCGATCGTCTCCATGAAGAACGCCTTGGTGTTCTTGTCGATCGCCTTACGAAAATTCTCCGGATCACTCTGGTCGACAAACTTCACCTGGATGCCGAACTTCGGCAGCGTGTAATGGAACAGGTTGTAGGTTCCACCGTACAGGCTGGTCGAAGCGACGATGTTCTCCCCAGCATGGCAGAGATTCATGATCGCCAATGTTTCGGCCGCCTGACCGGACGCTACCGCCAGCGCCCCGGATCCACCTTCCAGCAGCGCGAGTCGCTTCTCAAGGACATCGGTCGTGGGATTCATTAGTCGTGTATAGATGTTGCCGAACTCCTGGAGTCCGAACAATCGCGCCGCATGATCGCTGTCATTGAAGACGTACGACGTGGTTTGATACAGGGGCAGCGCGCGGGAATTGGTGG
The DNA here is from genome assembly GCA_028291605.1 of Planctomycetaceae bacterium. Lineage (GTDB taxonomy): Bacteria > Planctomycetota > Planctomycetia > Planctomycetales > Planctomycetaceae > JAKFVC01. The sequence continues at coordinate 1,263 of JAQGHS010000956.1, forward strand.
TCGGGTCGGGGACCTGTCCACCATGCAGGCACAGGGTCGCCAGTTTCCAGGCTTGATCGCTCATGAGTCGCTCCAAAGGTTTTCAATAAAATGGTCAAGGTTGCTTCTGAACTGGATTTCACGCGCCGGCAACGTGTGCGAAATGGCTGCCGCGGTGGCTCGCTGATCTGCGAAGACGTCCCTCGGCTGAGTCCACAGACTTCGGAGTCCGTTCAGGCAAACTCAGTCCGCGGGCGGAAGCACGCAGTGTAATCCCGTGAAATCAGAAAGGCAAACTTCAACGCACTGGCGTGGCCAACGCGAAGGACACATCAACGAAGCGGCGGTTCTTGATAACCAGTCAAGCAACGCTACCATCATATCCACCACCCAAGAATCGCTGGATCGTAATACTCTGATTCTGGGCGTAGATTTGAGCTCGTTCCTCCATGCTTGCGGATGCCGATGTCATGTTGATGGCTAATCTATCCCGACACCATTCGGCTGAAGTTCACCTGTCCTTGATCACCGCATCGGGAACCTACCGGTTATCTCAAATCGGTCCACATTACTTAGTCGTCGCCAAACCGGAAAATCTCCCCCCCTGCGACGGAGAAATCGTGATGCGAGTGGACGGAGCCGAGGATCGCTGGCTAGTCCGCCTGGTCGAAGGCATTAACGCAGCGAATCGCAAAGCCGCGATTGATCCACGGTAATTTGAGATTCATCATTTAGAATCCTTCACGGCATAGCCCTCGAGCTGAAATTCACTCACGATTGCTTTGCGATCCGGCCCCCGTATCACGACTGATTTATTTTATTCCACCTGCAAGGAAATCTCCTCCTGCTCGGCATTCTCCGCCACAATCAACGGGATCTTCCACGCAGTCGTCTTAAACTTGCACACGCCCCCTTTGCCGTCGCGGCAATAGGAATACGTCACCTGCAACTGAAAATTCCCTTTCCCGGTCTTCGATGCCGCTGGTACCGCGATCGTCGCCACGTGACCCGACACGGTTGCTTCATCGCGCTGATTGAGGTGCTTGGCGTCAATCACCGACTGGGCTCCTTCGGCCATCAGGCGATACGTCACCGGCGCGAGTTCATTCAACTTAAAATCCTCGGGAATCGCCAGCGTCACTTGAAATCGTAACTGATCGCCACTCTTCACCGTTTGATCGGCGACCTCGATCGCCTTCAGGTCGCTGGGCTCCGTATCGTCAGACGTCGTCGGCTTCGGGGGGGTGAGACCCGTCAGCTCCAAGGTCGACAGTTTTTGCGTGCCGAGGTCATAGACCCGGATGCGGTGGTTGTTGGTATCGGCGATATAGAGCTTATTGCCGGCAATGGATAATCCCGCGGGTTCAGAGAACTCCGTCTCCATCACCCCCGGTTGTCGTGCTCCGAGAAGCGTCCTGACCGAGCGCTCGCCGATGTCGACCACCTTGATCTTATGATTGTAAGTGTCGGCGACGTACAGCTTGCCCTTGTGATGCGCAATCCCCAGCGGATGCTGCAGCCGCGCCTGGCCGCCGACGCCATCCAGGTCACCAAATTCGAACAGGCACCTCCCCTGCGGCAAATCGTGAGTTCCGATCAGAGTATTCACCTGCCCGGCCAAGGTCGTCGACATCTTGCGCACGGCCGAGCCCTCGCTGTCGACGACAAACAGGTATTCGCCGTCGGTCGTGATACCAGAGGGTTGAGCCAATGCCGCCCGGGTCAGCGACCCATTCTGAATATCCTCTTTCCCCGAACCGGCAAACACGCGTACCGATTCGGTGCCGTTCAAGGTCCAGATTTGATGAAATCCCGCCATCGCAATGAACAGCTTTTCGCCGACTTTTTTCACATCCCACGGGCTGGCCAGAGACGTCTGCAACGGTCGGCCCCCCTGCAGAAACAGCCGCGATTGTTTGCCGGTGCCGGCCAATGTCTTGACCTGCTTTTGCTCGAGATCGACCACCCGAATCTTATGGTTTTCCGTGTCGGCCACGTACAGCAGGTTGCCACTGAGGTCCATCCCTTGCGGATGATCAAACTGGGCCACATCGTACGCCCCATCCTGGCTGCCAATGGCCCCCGATCCGATGACGTACTGCAATTCCCCCGTCAGGTCGGTCACGACGATGCGGTTGTGATTGCTGTCCGAGATAAACAGCCGCTTTCCCGCCTCGTCCGCATAGATCTTCCCGGGAAACCGCAGCGGCGTGGCTGTCGATTTACCGGCCTCCAGATCAAACCGCACGGGCGTTTCGTCAAGCGTTCCCTTCGCCCTGTGGTACGCGACGACGCGGCCGATGACGACATCCAGATTGTCGCGATTGCCTTCGCCGGACAACGTGCCGCAGAAATTGCCCTCGGGATCGATCAACGCAAACGAAGGCCACGTATTGATGCTGAACTTGCGCCAGATCGTCATATTGGCGTCGTTGACGACCGGATGCTCGATCTCATAGCGCAGAATAGCACGACGGATATTCTCTGAATCTTTTTCGTTATTGAACTTCCCGGAATGCACCCCCACCACAACCAGTTCATTCGGGTACTTTTTCTCGAGATACGTCAAATCGGGCAAAATATGCATGCAATTGATGCAGCAATAAGTCCAGAAATCGAGCAGTACGATCTTGCCGCGCAGATCCTTCAACGTGATCTCGCCCGACGTATTCAACCAATCCGTGCCTCCCTCAAGACCCGCTGACGGAATACGCTTCGGAAAAGGGTTTTCCGACGATCCTTTGCCAGTAACCCCCTTCTTGCTCGCATTGGAGCTTTTGGTAGCGGGCTTTTTCGCGGCGCCCCCCGTCTTGGATTTCGACGCAGATCCGTCCTGTCCGTTTATGCTGGCCACCTGCCATCCACTGAAAGTCACCACGCACAGAATCGTGATGAGCCCCACCCCCTGCCTCGACATCATCGGAAGGTCCTTTCCAGGCGAGTTTCCCGTGATACCCTGTTGAAACCGATCTGCCGATTTCAACGACGAATAAGTCATCATTGATCTTACGGTTCAGACAATTCTATGCCAAGAAGATTGGCAGCGAATTAAAAGAGGCAGCGAATCAATACGGCTGCCGCTGGATAATCCACCGCTCATAGCTGTCACCCGCCAAATCAGCCGGCACGCGTTAGCGTCCGGTTCTGTTCGTGGGATAGGCATCCTGCCTGTCGTTTTTGTATTGGTTTGTATGGACGGACAGGCAGGATGCCTATCC
>JAQGHS010000958.1 GCA_028291605.1 Planctomycetaceae bacterium
CTGGATCAACACCGATCCGGATACGTCCTTGAAGACACCGTTCTGCGATCCCGTCCAGATCACTGAGCGGGGTGCCAATGACGGTGGCTTGTGGATTGACTTCCCCGACGTGAAGCCTCGCGACATGCGGTTGGGAGCCTTTCCCGGAGCAGCTCCCGGGGGACGAATCTTCAAGGAGTCCGACCCCGACGCGCCGCTCGTCTGGATGAAACAGGTTGGGTTCAAGGTGGGGCAATGGCATCATCTCGCCATCACCTGGAACAATTTTGATAGCGGTCAGAAGAATGCTCACGCCATCTTTTATGTCGACGGGAAACGCATCGGTGAATTGCAGGATCGCGAAATTGCCATGCGCTGGAATATCGCCAAGACTGGAGTATACGTCGCGGTGAATTACATCGGTTTACTCGACGAGTTCTCGCTCTTCAATCGTCCCCTGACCGCCGAAGAAATCAGTCGCGTTCACGGTGAGCCGGGGTTGTTATCGACGCTGAAATCGAAGTAAGGCTGACACTGACGTGTTCAACGCGAGCGGCGTTTTCTATCCCGTTTTAATTTACTCTCGAGTAGCAACTCGTCGTAGCCGCATCTCGCCAGAGTGCGGGCCTCGCCAGTCACTCGCCCGCGTTCTGGCGAAACGCGGCTACAACAGGAGCAACCCAGAGCGCCAATCGCAATTCTCCTGTAAAATCGTGACAGATTGGACACGTCAGGCTGACACTGAGGAGACTGGCATGACAATCGCATCCGATCTCTTACAACGTCATATCGAGACTCTCGTCGACGACAACGCGCAATGGCAGACGCTGATCGCCGATGATCTGGAGTGGGAACTCGTGTTTGCACCGTCCATCGGCCATCCACCGCTGCTGTCGGGACGGGACGCCGTCCTGCATCACGTCACCTGGTTCCTGGGCGCCGTGGCGAATTTCCGCTTCTTCGATTTGCGAGTTTATCCCTCGACCGATCCCGAATTGGCAATCGCTGAAGTCCGGGCGGAGGCGCTGATCAAGGCGACTGGCAAATTTTATAGCCAGGAGTACGTCGTCTTCCTGCGGGCAAAGGACGGCAAGATCGCTCATCTTCGCGAGTATTTCGATCCCGTACGCGCGGCCAAAGCAATGAACGCGCCGATTCTTGGTCTTGAATCCTAAGGACAAATCGCGTGACAATAGCTCCGCGGTCGTCGTTTGTGGCATCTGATGGCCGGCACGCTGGGGGTCAGCCTGTCCGGCATCGTCCCCGCACCGATGTTAGATAATCTACGTGATCTGCCGAATACGTGGCCTCCCGGTTTTGACAAACCAGATTGAGAGGGCAGCATGGCAAATGGCGAAGCACGGCGGCTGGTTGACGATGGGAAGCGGCTGAAGAATTGGAAACGCTGGGGGCCCTATCTGAGTGAACGGCAATGGGCGACCGTTCGCGAAGATTATTCGCCGAATGGCAATCTGTGGGAAAGTTTTCCGTATGAGCACTCACTGGCCCGCGCCTACCGCTGGGGCGAAGATGGGCTGCTGGGGATTACCGACCGCGAGTGCCGACTGTGCTTTTCGCTGGCACTGTGGAATGGAAAGGATCCCCATCTTAAGGAACGATTATTCGGACTGACGAACCCAGAGGGCAATCACTCCGAGGACGTCAAGGAAATCTATTTCTATCTCGACGCCACACCGACCCACTCGTACTTGAAGGCCCTCTACAAGTACCCGCAGGCCGAATTCCCTTACCAGGCGCTGCGTGATGAGAACCGCCGCCGCGGCCGGAGCCAACCCGAGTATGAACTGTCCGACACTGGCGTGTTCGACGGCGATCATTACTGGGACGTGACCGCGGAGTACGCCAAGGCCTCACCTGACGACATCCTGATTCGGCTGACGGTGGCGAACCGCGGCCCCGAGCCCGCTCGGTTGCACCTCCTGCCGTCGTTATGGTTCCGCAACACCTGGTCGTGGGGGGCGGCCTACGATGAGGGTCGCTGGCCCAAGCCGCAACTCTCTCGCGCGGACGACCACAGCATCATCGCTGAACATACGACGCTGGGCCGCTTCCGGTTGACGGTCGACGACCTGCCCGATGGACGGACGCCAGAATTCTTGTTCACGGAGAACGAGACGAATACCCAGCACCTATTCTCCGCGCCCAACGAGACCCCCTATGTCAAGGACGCCTTTCACGGCTACGTTGTCCACGGTCGGCAGGACGCTGTCCGGCGGGATGGGGGCACCAAGGCTGCGGCGTTGTACGTGATTGATGTCCCCGCCCAGAGCGAGCAGACGGTTCAACTGCGACTTACGGCGGAAGAGGAAGTGAACGCTCAGCCGTTCCGGGACTTCAAGCGCGTCTTCGCTAAGCGCCAGGCCGAAGCCGACGCCTTCTACGCGGAGAAGATCCCGCAGACTTTATCGACCGTCGAACAATCCATCAGCCGGCAAGCCTATGCCGGACTGCTGTGGTCGGAGCAGTTCTATCAATATATCGTGCCCGACTGGATCAACGGGGACTCGAAGTTGCCGCTGCCGCAGGAGGTGCGCGAAAAGCGGATCAACCGCGACTGGCCCCACCTGTTCAGCCGCGACGTCCTGAGCGTGCCGGACAAATGGGAGTACCCGGCGTTTTTTGCCTGGGACCTGGCCTTTCACATGATTCCGATGGCCCGCATCGACCCCGACTTCGCCAAGCAGCAGTTGCTGCTGCTGTTGCGTGAATGGTATCTGCATCCCAACGGCCAGTTGCCAGCCTTCGAGTACGACTTGTCCAACGTCAACCCGCCCGTCCATGCCTGGGCCTGCTGGCAGGTCTTCGAACGATCCGGCGGAACCGATCACGTCTTTCTGGAACGAGCGTTTCATAAGCTGCTGATGAACTTCACGTGGTGGGTCAATCGCAAGGACCCCGAAGGCCGGAACGTCTTCAGCGGCGGGTTCCTGGGGATGGATAACCTGGGAGTGTTCGACCGCTCGCGACCGCTGCCCACCGGCGGGCAGCTTGAGCAGGCCGATGGGACCGCCTGGATGGGGTTCTATTGCACGAGCATGCTGCGGATCGCCCTGGAATTGGCCATGCACCACAACCGGGCCTATGAGGACGTCGCCAGCAAGTTCCTGGAACACTTCATCTTCATTTCCGAGTCGCTCAACAATCTGGGAGGCCGGGGCCTGTGGGACGAGGAAGACGGGTTCTACTATGACCAGCTCTTAGTGAACGGCAATTCCACTCCGCTGAAGCTGCGGGCCTTGATCGGGCTGATTCCGCTGCTGGCGGTGCAGGTGCTCGACGAGGAATCGATCCGGCCTGTCCTGCCGGACTTCCACCAGCGTGCCGGCTGGTTCCTCGCAAACCGCAAGGATGTTGTCAAGCGAATCGCCGACATCGAGATCCAGGGAGACGAACCGCACCGCCGCCTGCTCCTGTCGCTGCCTGGCCGGAAGCGGTTGGAGCGGGCTCTGCGCTATCTGCTGGACGAAACCGAGTTCCTATCGCCGTACGGCGTCCGGTCTTTGTCCCGGGTATACAAGGAGCATCCGTACGTCTTCCGAACCGAGGGGGACAGTCACGAGTACTCGGTCGGGTACGTGCCGGGCGACATGGACTCACAGCAGATGGGCGGGAACTCGAACTGGCGGGGACCCGTGTGGTTCCCGATCAACTTCCTGTTGATCGAAGCCCTGCGCGAGCATCACCGCTATTATGGCGATTCATTCCAGATTGAATGCCCGACGGGAT
>JAQGHS010000965.1 GCA_028291605.1 Planctomycetaceae bacterium
GCCGGGAATTACGGTCTCCGAGTTCAAGGCGGTGAATGGCTCGCTGGCGCAGGCAACACTGACGATTGCCGCGGACGCCGTTCCTGGCCGACGGCGGCTGCGGGTGGTCGGCGGTACGAATGGGCTGACCAGCAGCCGTCCGTTTTTTGTGAGCCGGTTGCCCGAAGTTTTGGAGAAAGACCCGAATAACACCCTCGCCGCGGCACAGCAGGTCGCTCTCCCCGTAATCATCAACGGCCGCCTCGACCCGACGCTGGACGTCGATTGTTTTACGTTTGAGGCGCGGGCCGGTCAGCGGATCGTGGCCGCCGTGCTCGCACATGGCATGGACAGCCTGCTCAAGAAGTATCAACTGGCAGGCTTCGTCGACAGCAGCCTGGAACTGCTCGACGAGCAGGGCAAGGTTCTCGCCGCTGCCGAAGACACACTGGGACTCGACCCCGTGATCGAGCACACGTTTAAAGCCGACGGCCGATATGCACTGCGGGTGCAATCGCTGGAATATCGCGGCGCCACAAGTGCCGTCTATCGCCTGACCGTCGGCGACGTTCCCTATCCCACATTTGTGTTTCCCCCTGGCGCTCGCCGAGGTGACCAGGTCGATCTCACCTTCGGCGGCTTCAACGTCCCCCCCGACGCGCGGCAAACACTCACCGCTTCGTCCGCCAGTTCCAGCCCGTTCCCCTGGCAGGCAGTGCGGTTCGACAGCCCCCTGACCGATGGGCGAGAGCTGTCTTTTATCCAAGGTGAGTTTCCCGAGCGGATCGGGACCGAGCCGAATGACGATCGCCCGCAGGCCACCGAACTGACGCTGCCGGTCACCGTCAATGCGCGCTTCGAACAGGGTGGAGATGTCGACTGGTATCGGGTGCACTTAGCCAAGGACAAAGGCGTGCTGCTGCAGACGACGGCCCAGCGGTACCTGCGCTCGGCCGTGGACACGGTGCTGGAAGTCTACGACGCCACCGGCAAAAAGCTCGCCGAAAACGATGACGGGTTGCTGTTCACCGGCCAGGCAGCGCACGATTTCGACTCAGCCGACAGCCATCTCTCGTTCACCGCGCCGCTGGAAGGGGACTACTTTATCCGCGTGAACGATGAAAACGGCGGCGGCGGCCCCCAAGCCATCTACCGGCTGACTGCCGAACCGCTGCAGCCCGACTTCGTGCTCTACCAGTGGCCCGATGCCGTACCCATCTGGGGAGCGGGGACGACCGCCTCGTTCATCGTGCAAATCCAGCACTGGGGCGACCTAACGTCGGACGTCAAGCTGCAGATTGAGGGGTTGCCACCGGGTTGGACAGGGAGCACTGCGGTGATCTCCTATTCTGCTTTTCCGTATTCAAAGCCACCCTATGGAGAGCAGGCGTTGATGACGATCACCGCCCCCGCCGACGCAACGATCGGCACGGCCGTACCTTTCCGCGTGGTCGGCCGGACTGAGCAGGCTGGCCGGAGCATCGAGCACGTGGCGCAACCCATGACGCTGTACGGATCGAGCCACAACGATCGCATGCACCTGCGCTTCGGCGAGCAGTCGCGCGCTGTGGTTGCAGCGCCGATGGACTCGTGGCTGGAGACCTCGATCACTGAATTGACGGTCCCCCTCGGCGGCACCATACAGATCCCCGTCAAAATCCATCGTCGCGCCGACACCAAGGGCGAGATCGCCATCTCGGTGGACGGTCCTCTAAGCGGTCAAGCCGCTGCCACAGGCTGGCGCACACCGCTGCCGGTGGCCCCGAGTTTGACCGAATTACTGGTGCCGGTGACGATGCACGCGGAACGCCGCGCCGGCACCTACGGCATCGTCGTCAGCCGCGCCTGGGCAGCCGACATCCGCGCCGGCCGCCCTGGCCCCTGCACCCAGTTGATCACGTTGCACGTCCTGCCCGCCGCTCCTGCTGCCAAGCCGTAGCCGGGCGTCAAGTCGGGCCTCCTCGCCCACAAACTCTCACGGCAAGATCTGGACCGACACCCGCGAGGGGAGTTCTTTCGATCGATAGACTCGCTGAGTGGCCGTTTGAAAGTCCGTCTCTTTCGCGCTGATGGTGTCGACGAACGTTTGTGGATTGCGGTCCACCAGTGGGAACCAACTGCTCTGGACCTGGACCATCATGCGGTGTCCTTTTTGAAACGTGTGGCATACGTCGGGCAGCTTGAATTTGACCGTGGCCGGTTGGCCGGGTGTGAACGGCTCCGGCTTTTGAAAACTGTTGCGGAATCGGCCGCGCATGACTTCGCCGCGCACCAGTTGCTGGTAGCCCCCCAGCCGCACGCCGGTCGGGTTCGGAGTTGGGTCGGGACTCGCGTTGGGATAGACATCGATCAGCTTCACAATCCAGTCCGCATCGGTGCCCGTCGTCGAGACATGCAAGTCGGCGACGATCGGTCCCGCGAGGGTTACGTCCTGTTGCAGGACGTCGGTCTCGTAGACGAGAACATCAGGGCGGCGTGACGCGAAGCGCTGGTCGGCGCAGGGATACTCGGTCTGCATGCCGCTGCCGGTCCGGTCGATGTAGGGCACCGGTTTGGAGGGGTCGCTGATGTATTCGTCGAAGCCTGTCTCCGCAGTGCTGGCTTCCGCTGCCAGTCGGCCCTGGGCTTGGAAATGGAGCGTCATCGGCTGTGTGTTCTGCGGTGGCCAGACTGGAAACTCGCGCCATTTGTTGCTTCCCGTTTCGAAGATCCAGGCCTTGGGGGGCTGAAATGTCCCTTTGCCCTTGAGATGAAACTCAAAAAATGGCAGCTCGATTTTCTCGCGGTAGAAGACGCCCGTCTCCGCACCAAACGACACATCACCCAGTGCGGCACCGTTGGATTGTCCGCCGTTCCAACCGCCGTGGATCCAGGGCCCGATGACCACGAAGTGATTCGCGCGGGAGCCGGCGGTGGCGAGTTGCTTGTGCGTCTCGAGCGTTCCGTAAAGATTCTCCGCGTCGTACCAACCGCCGACCGTCATGACGGCCGGCTGGATGTTCTTCATGTGCGGAAGGAGCACGCGGGCCTGCCAGAACTCGTCGTAGGTGCCATGCTGCATGAGTTCGCTCCAGTACGGAACCTCCCCCTTGAAATACCGGGCGTCAACGTTCGACAGCGGCCCCAGCCGCATAAAGAAGTCATAGGCATCAGGCGTACCGTAATCGAATTTGCTGAAGAGCGGCTCTTTCATCAGTTGCGGCCGCGGCTTGCCGATCATTGGCATGTAGTTAAATGCATGAGCGAGAAACAGGGCGCCGTTGTGGCGCCAGTCGTCACCCATGAACCAGTCGACGATCGGTGCCTGGGGCGAAACGGCCTTAATCGCCGGATGGGCGTCGATCATTCCGGCCGAAACGTAAAAGCCACGATACGAAGTGCCATAGAGGCCGACCTTACCATTGTGATTTGATACGTTCTTCAGCAGCCAGTCGACCGTGTCGTACGTGTCGCTGCTTTCGTCGATGTCTCGCGGCGTCTTCTTATGCGGGTTATGAGGCCGCATGTTGACGAACGCCCCTTCCGACATCCATCGGCCGCGGACATCCTGGATGACAAATATGTATCCTTCCTTGGCGAAGTGCGGCAGCGGCGACGGGCCGGCCAGGGTGTTGGGATATTGATCGGGGCCGTAGGGACGCAGACCGGACTGGGTGCGGATCATGAGCAGCGGATACGTCTGCGTCGTGTCCCGCGGCACGTAGACCGCTGTAAAGAGCCGTGCCCCGTCCCGCATGGGGATCTGGTATTCATGCTTGGCGTAGTTGGCCTTGATGTAGTCGATCCCCTGGGCGAATAGCTCGGCCGGCAAGCACAGCAAAACGACCGAGACGAAGATCGCGCGGGAAGTCGAGTCGAAGCGATGCGGCAGCATGGCAGGCCAGTCTTTCAAGTTGGGCACGGTCGAATAGACGCCGTGGCGACGATTCCGGGTCACTCTTCGCCGATGTCTGACTATCGCTCACGGGGCAGCCTTCGGCTTCTCTGCGGGCTCTGTTCCGATCAGACCGTCCGACCCCGGCACCACGTGTGTCAGGTCAACGCTCAAAATCGACGGACTCAAATACTGCTCGATGTGTTCGACGACAATTTCGGTTCCGCGCGTGTGACTGACATGCGGCGGCTGGCGCGGGTCGTACAGAGCATCGGTCAGGTCGCGTGCCAGGACGACATTCATGCCCACTCGCGCCATCTGACGAATGCCGAACGAACGATTCACAATACAGTAATTTGTGTGTACGCCCATCAGCACCAGGTTCTTGATCCCTTCTTGCCGGCAGAAGTTGTAAATCTCCTGGCCGCTGTCGCTGATGCCGTCGAAGCCGGTGATGTGGAGACCCGCATGTTGCCGGGTGTGAAAGCGCACCACCGGGCCGAGTACGGCGTCGTCGCAGTCGAGTTCCGTATCAACCGGGAGTGTTGCCGGCTCGATTTTCGGATCACGAACGCATCGTCGTTCAATGGGCACCGGCGACTGCGCCGGCTTGGCTTGCTCCATGCGGGTGCGGAACAGTGTGCCGGTATAAACATTCATGGTCTCGCTGGGAGCATGAATAATCATGACGCCGCGGTCGCGAGCCGCCGTCAACACCTGGTTCATTCGCGGAGCCATGACGCCGACGCGCTGGGCCGCGATCTTGCAGTGATGGTCGTCCCACATATCGCAGATAATGATGGCCGTCTCGGCGACTTGCCACTCGACTTGCCGCTCGACGACTTTAATAGCATCACGGCCAGCAACAGGCTCGTTGCGCCGCTCGCGGACATTCAGCCGCAACGTGCCGGACACCTTCGGGCGATTCTGAACCGCCGGTGGGGTCTTCAACACGGCCTCCAAATCAACCAACGTCGCCGCAAATGACTTCTTGTTGTTCCCCTGGAATAGTTGATCGGGACCGGCAGCGCCGATCAGAATGGCCTTCTCCACGTTGAAGAACTTGCCGCTGGCATACTGACTGGTTCCCAGTCCGGCGATCACCAAGGCCGTATTGTCAACCAGGATGACCGACTTGCCGTCGCTGGTATTCTCGATCAAGCGCACCTTCTTGGAATATCCGACCAACCCCGTGGTGGGTTGATAGCCGTAGGCCGCGTCATAGCTGACTTGCTCGAGCGGCTTGCGCTCGAGTCCGGCGAGCTGGTCTTTGAGAACCGGGACGAGCTGTTCCTGGCTCTTATCTCCGAGGTACTGTTCAATCCGTTTTCGCAAGCCAGCAATGCTGGCCAACCGCCGTCGCTTCTGCTCGATGAGGTACGCCACCACCGGCTTCGATGCGGCATTCTTAATAGTCGGATCGGCGGCGGCGGCCTGACGAGCCACCACCGCATCGGCTTGCAGCTTGTCCAACTCACTGACAGGTTTTTCCTGTGCGAGGGCCGGGCAGCACGATACCAACACTACCAACCAGGCAATCAGTCGCATGCTTGTTTCCCCGTGTAGGATAGGCTTTCAGCCTCTCGGATTTAGTAATGAAGACGACGGGCTGGAAGCCTATCCCACGATTACTTTTCGCCGCAAGCGACGAGTGCCATTACGGCGTATGCGGTTCCCGCGTGGCTGATGAAATGCTCGTTGTCCTTATTGAGCGAGCGCGTGTACCAGCGTCCGCTGGCTCGCTGGTGGCTTTTGAGCCAGGTGATGCCACGCGCGACGGCCGGCTCATTGGCAGCCACCCCGGCCTTGCGCAGAACGAAGATCACGAAGCCCGTACCGTATCCATCGCTGGTTTCGAGGTCCTGGTCTTTCCCATCTGCCCGTTTCCACGGATAGAGCCTGGAAAAGGCCCAGCCACCCGTCGGTCGCTCGGCAGCCAGCAATTCCTGGACACACGCCTTCTGTTCTGCGGCCGTCATCAGGCCACTGACGTAAGTGGAAGCCCAGAGGACCATCGCTTTATGGTGCAGATCGGGCGGCGGATTGTTCTTGAGGTACACGCGAATTTTCGCCAGTCCAGCCTGGGCCGCCGGCGTCTGGGCGTAATCGTCCGGCGCGGCACCGGTGGCGATCGCCGCCAGGGTGACGCCATAGTGTTCGTCGGACTCCATCGGAGGCCAGCCACAGCGCGTCGGCCATTTCCAATCGCCCGTCGCGCGTTGCAACGTCCACATCCGATCGAGGGCCACACGTGTCAGCGGATGCAACTTCTTCGTCGTAGCCGTGTCGTTCAGCGCCAATGCCGCAGCAATGGCCACGACCTCGGCGTCGAACCGCGGCCCGACTTCCTCCCAGCGCAAGCTAATGAGCGATTCTGCGAATTTGCGAACTTCGCGATGGGCCGGAGCATCGGCAGAGATCGACGGCCGCGCGATCAGGTACGAGATGTTGGTGTGGCAGGTGAAACATTGCCACGATTCTTGCCAGTCCAGCGATGCCGAGTCCAGAAAGTGAGCCGCCTGCCCCAGCGAGAACTCCTTCGCGAAAGGCTCCTCAGCCGAATTCGGTCGAGGCGCCACCAAGTTCTCCAAGGTGACTGGCTCGGCCCCCGGAAGCGAGGCGACCGTACTTAGAAGTACCGCCATACCACCCAACCACGCTCTAGCGATTGTCATGGAATTCGTCCTGCTCTGGGGTTAGCGTGACCGAAATCACCTGGCACGACGCGCAGGTGAATGAGAACAGTGGGAACTCGCCCACGGTGTTACTGATCTGAAGTTTCGACAATGGCACGGAGTTCCGAATGAGGATTATCAAAGAAGTGGGCCGCGTTTGGAAGTTTGAGTTCAATTTGTGCTGAACTGCCTTGATTGACCTCTGCTGCCAGGAGATTTCGGCGGATCTACTTCGCCTGTCGTTCTGAAGCGGCTGTCAGTGATGACGGGATGTCATCGTGTCTGGCAAATAGGTCGCCTATGCGAGAGAATACTGCCCTGTAGTTCATGCTTCCCGCATTTCCGCCTCAGCGAATCCTCGACTATGGCCGTCCCCTTCGAAAAGTTCGTCCAGCAGCTGGAAGACAGCGGGATTCTCTCTGGCGACACGATTCAGGACTTTATCCCGCCCAAGGCGTTCCCCACCGACGCCGAGGAACTCGCTGGTGAACTGGTTCGTCAGAAAAAGCTGACCAAATTCCAGGCCGAAGAGGTCTCGAATGGGAATGGTAAATCTCTGCTGCTGGGCAATTACGTGCTACTGGATAAGATTGGGGCCGGTGGTATGGGCCAGGTCTTTAAAGCCCGGCAGCGCGTGATGGAACGGATCGTGGCCATCAAGATGCTGCCGCCCGAAATGACCAGGAATCAGGCGGCCATCGCTCGCTTTCACCGGGAAGTCAAAGCGGCGGCCAAATTGCGGCATCCCAATATCGTCGGCGCCGACGACGCTGCTGAGGCCAACGGGGTCCACTTTCTCGTCATGGAATATATTGAAGGGAGTGACCTGTCCGCCCTAGTTAAGAAGAATGGACCATTCCCCGTCGATCGAGCCGTCGACTATGTCCTACAGGCGGCCCGGGGACTGGAAGCCGCCCACAAAAGGGGGATCGTACATCGGGACGTCAAACCGTCCAACCTGGTCCTGGATGCAGACGGCACGGTCAAGATTCTCGATATGGGGTTGGCTCGTATGAATGAGGATGTTGACGCCCCGCTGCAAGCCGATTTGACTTCCACCGGAACCATTATGGGAACCGTGGACTACATGGCTCCCGAACAGGCGCTGGACACGAAGACGGCCGATGGCCGAGCCGACATCTATGCGTTGGGGTGTTCGTTGTATTATCTGCTGACCGGCAAATCGATTTACGAGGGCGATACCGTCCTGAAGAAGCTGCTGGCGCACCGGGAGGATCCGATCCCATCCATCCGCATAGCGCGTCCCGAAGTCGCAGAACAGGTCGACGTCGTCTTCCAGAAATTAGTCGCCAAGAAGGTCGAAAGCCGCTACCAGACCATGACCGAAGTGATTCCCGAACTAGAGCGCTGCGCTGCCTGTGGAAAAACGTCCCATCATTTCCAGCAAACCGCGAAGGCGGATCTCAATCAGACCACCTTGACCTTTCGCAAGCACCTGCCTGACGAGATGACGATTCTCACCCAAGCAGTTCCGCGTCTGACTTGCAACGGCCGGCAGAAGCTCAAGGCCACCGCGCTCTTCTGCGTCGCACTCGGATTGCTGCTCGCCAGCATCATCGTGGCGCTCAAGACGAAAGATGGAACGTTGATCGTGGATATCGATCAGGCCGATGTGAACGTGCAAGTGTTCGATGCGGCGGGCAAGGTCGAGATCAGCCAGCCGGGCGGGAAGGGGTTGATTTCCATTTCGGTCGTTCCGGGTAAGCACCAGCTCAAGGTGGTCAAGGAAGGCTTTGAAGTCTTTGGGAGAGAATTCGAGATGAACTGGTGGGGTCAGACGCCCATCAAAGCGACGCTGGTGCCACTCACGGCGGGGCAGAATGTGTTGACGATTGGCAGCCAGCAGCCGCTGGCCTTCGAGACCCCCGGGTTCGAGAAATGGGTTGAAGAAACTGCGAGTCTTGCGGCCAACAAGCAGGTGGAAGCCGTATCGAAAAAGCTGCGGGAATTAAATCCCCGATTTGGCGGGAAGGTCACATCCGTCATCCAAAATGACGTGGTCCATTCCTTGGAATTCGTGACCGACAAAGTGACTGACATCTCGCCCGTTCGGGCGTTAAAGGTACTTTGGAGCCTTAGCTGCGGTAGCAGCGAAAGAGGCAAAGGTATTCTCAGAGATCTGTCTCCCCTGAAAGGAATGCGCCTGGGAAGTCTCCATTGCCCATACGCCCCGGTAAGCGACGTTTCGCCGCTCAGAGGCCTGGGATTAGTGGCGCTAAATCTGGACTTTACACTCGTGGGAGATCTCTCGCCGCTCAAAGATGAGTTGTTGACGGATCTTCGCATCGTTCACACGCCGGTATCCGATCTGTCACCGCTCCAAAGCATGCCGTTAAATATCCTCAAACTTTGGCGAACACATGCTAAAGATCTCTCGCCTATTAGGCATCTCCCCATTGAGATACTGTCGATCCACTTCAGACCCGATTGGGATGTCGAACTGCTCAGGTCCATTAAGACATTGCGCTCGATCAATGAGAAACCTGCGGCCGAGTTCTTCAAGGCCGTCGAGTCATTCCAGGCCAAAGCCAAAATGCCGCTCGCTTTCGAGGATCCCAAGTTCGATCAGTGGGTCAAGGCCGTCAGCACTTTAGACCTCAAGGAACAGGCCAAGGCCGTGGCCAAAAAGCTCCAGGATCTCAATCCCGAGTTTGACGGAGAAGTAAAGCATGTCATCGAGAATGGTACCGTGACCAGTCTGAGTTTCATTACCGACGACGTGACTGACATCTCCCCCGTGCGAGCATTGGTGGGGCTGAAGTCATTAGATTGCTCCATCCAAAAAAACGATTCCCAGACTGGCCTAGGCAATATTGCGCCATTGAAGGGCATGCATCTGGCGGAACTACACATAAATCATACCCACGTATCGGACCTGTCACCGTTGAAGGGCATGGCGCTGACTGGTCTGTTTTGCAACGGGGCACACGTTGTCGACCTGTCCTTGCTCACAGGAATGCCGTTGTTACAGTTGAATCTAATAGAAAATCCCATAGCGAACCTATCACCTTTAAAGGGACTGCCGCTAATTGCTCTCGACATTCACTTTACTCTGGTCACCGACCTCTCACCGCTGCAAGGCATGCCCTTAAAGTATCTGATGTGTGGCCGAACGAGAGTCGCCGACTTTTCCGTGATCAAAGACATGCCGCTCAAGGATCTCTGGCTGGAATTCAATCCCGAACGAGACGCCGCACTACTTCGCTCGATTAAGACCTTGGAGACGATCAACCGCAAGCCGGCAGCGGAATTCTGGAGAGACGTTGATGGACCGCAGAAGAAGCCGCTGGCCTGCGAGACGCCGGGCTTCGATGAGTGGGTGAAGGAAGTTGCCGAACTGCCGGCCGACAAGCAGTTGGAGGCCGTTTCGAAAAAGTTAGTGGAGTCGAATCTGGGGTTCGACGGCAACTGGCAGCCAACCATTGAATCTGATGAGGTGACCAGGATCAACATGGTGAACGCCACCGTCACCGACATTTCCCACTTCTCGGAATCAGCGGGCTGAAGCACCTGGTGTTGGGTGGCCCCTTTCCATTAAAGAGTCCGCTGACCGACCTGTCTCCGCTCCGCGGGATGAAGCTCCAATCCCTAACGTGTTCAAACTCGCCTCTGTTTGACCTCTCGCCTCTGAATGGAATGCCGCTCACGGCATTGGAATTTGTGAACACCGACGTCGCGGACCTGATGCCTCTGCGGGGAATGCCGCTGAAAACTCTGGTTTGCGATGGTTGCCAAAATCTATCAGACATTGCCCCGCTGGAAGGCTTGCCTCTGACCAGACTCAGTTTCTACTTCACCAAGGTGGCAAACCTTTCACCGCTCACTGGAATGTCTTTAACATCGCTCATTTGCGGTGCGACACCTGTTGCCGATCTATCACCACTCAGGGGAATGCCTTTGACGGAATTACACATCTGGTCTACTCGTGTATCCGACTTGTCGCCGATTAACGGAATGCCACTTGTGAAGCTGCTCTGCCACAACACTCAGGTGACGGATTTCTCTCTCTTGAAGGAGATGCCACTCCAGAGATTTCAGTTCGACTTCAAACCTGAAAGAGACACCAAGCTGCTCAAGTCGATCACTACCTTAGAAGTGATCAACGAGAAACCGGCAGCCGAGTTTTGGAAGGAAGTCGAGAAGGACAAAGCACAGAAATAGTG
>JAQGHS010000993.1 GCA_028291605.1 Planctomycetaceae bacterium
CCCGGGAACTCTCGCTTCCACACAAATCCTTGATCCGTTTGTCGTTATAAAACAAGCCAAATTCGCGTGTGCGCCCTCGAACTCACGGGCCTGTTTTCTACCCAGGAGGCACGCTGTTGATAGGCCAGATCGGCTATACTCCACACCATGAGCGTCTTCAGAACTCGCCCTAGTTGAGGATTACTAATATGCGGCGGATGATCATCTACTGTCTTGCTGGTTTCGTTACAGCCTTTGGCCTCTCACCGGCATCAACTCTCGGGGCCGAGCCGACCCGCAGTTCAGAGCCGCTGGTCCGTTTACCAACGGCATCGTCACGACCTCTCGGCACCGGACCAGCGAAGTTCGCCGACGCGGCCCAAGGTGACGATGCGGCCGACGGCAGCGAGGCTCACCCCTGGCGCACGATCACACGCGCGCTGACCGGTATTGCTCCCGGCGAAACGCTCTATCTGCGTGGTGGTATCTTCTATGAGGCCGTGCGCTGGGCCACTTCGGGAACGGCCGATGCCCCGATTACGATCCGCTCTTATCCCGGAGAACTCGCCTCGATCGATGGCGGCATTCCTGAATTCTTCAAGACGCCCAACACCGCCTGGGAACTGGTACCCGGCACGAAAGACGAATATCGTTCGACCCGCACCTACGGCAATTTGCGGTACGTGCTGGGCAGCTTTGGTGATTCGTTTATCGGCCTGAATACTTACTATCACGCCCAGGATCTGCGAGCCACCAGCGAAGCCTGGGTGCAGTTACCCGCATCCGCTCAACAGTCCGAATCCAAGCCGACCGGCCCCAAAAAGATCGCGACGCGGCCCGAAGTCGAGCCGGTCTACTGCGGCCCCGGCCTGTGGTACGACGCGGCAACAGACCGCATTCATGTCCGGTTGGCTCATACCCATCTGACAAATCGCCCCAACTACACCGGCCCGACCGATCCGCGCCAGGTGCCGCTGATCGTCTCGGCCGCACACTCGATTCCCTTGCACGTCGACGGCGCGTCGCACGTCCGTTTGCAGGATCTCGTCATCCGTGGCGCCGGGCACGAGACCGTCTTACTCGAACAAAGTGAGGACCTGACATTCGACAACGTCACAATCTGGTGCGGTTCGAGCGGGCTCCGAGGATATGGGATGCGCCATCTCACCCTGACCCATTGCGGACTCTACGGCAACGTGCCTCCGTGGACGTTCCGTAGCGACACCAGCCTGCGAGCTCGTCCCGGCAGCGGAGCCCGCGACATCACGCGACTGAATACGCACGCGTTGCTGGTTCCCTCAGCGATGCGCGAGAGCGATGTCTATGCATTTCCTCAGAACGACGACTGGGAGATCAAGTATTGCACATTCACCGACGGCCACGACGGGATCTATCTCGGCGGATTGAATGCGAAGTTCCATCACAATCTCCTGGAGCGTGTGCAGGACGACGGGATCTACCTCAGCCCCATGTATCCGAGTTACTCGGCCCAGCCGTTTGAGATTCACATCTACCAAAACGTGATGCGGGACTGCCTGACAGCATTGGCATTCGGCGGGCCGGAAGCTCGTACGACCGACCGCATCTTCATCTACCGCAACCTATTCCAATTGAATACCAGGGTGCCGACATCACGCCCGGAAGTCGCCGGTGCCGCACCCCAAACAACGTCCAGCAAGCCCATGGGCGATCATGGCAGCCCCCCCTGGCCAGCGATGTGGATCTATCACAACACGTTCCATCTGTTGGAACCAGGCCGCAGTGCCGAGCAAGCACTCACCGGCGCGGCGACCCCCGACCGGCCGCGGCACCTGATCAATAACATCATCACCACTGGCTATCGCCCGCTCGCGGGAGAATCTCAGCCAGCGGCAGCCACAACCGGCAAACAGCCACCCCCCGCCGTCGTTCCAGACGCGGCCACCGGCAGCAGCGATGGCAACCTCTACTGGTTCGAGGGGTTTGCGATGAATCAGGAAGCCGCCATCCTGGGCCGCTATCGCAGCTCACCAGCATTCGCCGAAAGTGCCAAGAAATACGATGGGGGCTTCACGAGTCGCTCAATAGCCGTCAACCCGCAACTCGACGAGCATGATATTCCTGCACCGGGCAGCCCCGTCATCAACAAGGGAGCAGCCATCCCCACCGAGTGGCCCGACCCCTTGCGTGATAAGGACCCAGACGCCCCCGACATCGGAGCGTTACCCGCCGGCGCCGCGATCCTGACCGTCGGCCGCGAAGCGCAGCCGTGATCTTCGTCGTGGGATAGGCATCCTGCCTGTCAATCGCGCAGCGACAAGGCGGTGAACCAAGAGCCTGCGGCAATCAATTGGGCGATCGTAAGATGAATGGACTTCGGGATTGTCACTTGAGGTGACAAATGACAGGCAGGATGCCTATCCCACGACGAAGAATCTCGGCGCTTATGCCGGACGCTCGCCAGCGAACACAAACGAATTACTTCTACGCCCGCGCATCCAACCATTTGTAGTACTCAACGTGCGCATAGAAGATCACGTTGGTGCCGAGTTGGAAGCAATACTCCCAGATCTCGGTCTTCA
>JAQGHS010001035.1 GCA_028291605.1 Planctomycetaceae bacterium
ATTTTGAAATTTGAACGCCCGACCCCTTCTTCGTGTACGATATCCTACTTGCGATATACTATACACGTTGCCCCATACACAATGAACTCTGTTTGCCAGCTTGGAGTGTTCCTAGCAGCGATACTTCTACGCGGGGTGGCCCGGTTTGCTTTGCGACCTGGGTCTACAGGAAGCATGTCCCGGAATCCACTGTCCCTAAGTCGCTGCGCTCACCCCAAGTTCAAGAATCTGGTCCACCCTGCGCTTGCGCGTCTGCCGCGATCCCCTAAGCCACCGCCGCGTTAGCACAGACTTTCGAAATCCGTGAGAGCGGAGATCCGACCACCCGGCGAATTCGTGCCACTAAGTTACTGCGTTCCCCGAGGCTCCAGAACCTGGGCCACCCCGCGATCGTTCTGACATCGTCGCAATCGGCAATGTTCGCGTGTATCATTCGTGGCTGACCTGATCAGCACAATAACGGGCCAATCGAATGACTGATACCGCTTCAAATCCGCACGTCTACTTACCGGGGCTGGCGCTGGCCGGCTTTCGCAGCTTTGGCCCGAACATTCAGTTCATGGGTCCATTCACGCAGATCAACGTCTTTGCCGGCCCGAACAATGTTGGCAAGTCGAACATTCTGCGGTTCATTCATCGACACTTGGGTGCCTACGGATTTCACAATGAGAACCCGGTGGAAGGCGTTGCAAAGATAAATCAGCCAGCCGACTTTTTCCGTGGAGTTAAGCCCTCTTTGACAATTGGTCTACCAGTACCAACAACAGAAACCGCAATCAGGCGAG
This sequence comes from Planctomycetaceae bacterium, assembly GCA_028291605.1. Lineage (GTDB taxonomy): Bacteria > Planctomycetota > Planctomycetia > Planctomycetales > Planctomycetaceae > JAKFVC01. The sequence goes on from JAQGHS010001035.1 coordinate 786, forward strand.
CAATTCCCCGGGCAAGCGGACAGCAGGTGAACATAATCCAGGATTGCTTGCGAGCGCCAATCATGTCTCAAGGAACGCCACTTTCTTGGCTCTTCGAAATCTACGATGACCTTGAAGGAACTCCAGTCGTTTCACATGTCAGGGAGCCTTTTAGGTCTCAAGTTGACGGATTCGAACTATCCGACCCTTCATTCTGGGGACACCGAATGTGGGATAGCAGTGACGGAAGAGATCGGGTGGAGAGCAATTCGCAACTACTGCTTCTCTGTTACCGAGACCTGAAGCCACTGATTAAGCCGACTCCTAAGGTTCGCTATGTTCCGGCATTTCGGCAGATTCGACCACAAGGTCAAGGACGTGGGCAGTCGTTTAAGGATTATGATGGCGATGGAAATAACCTGATCGAACTCTATGCGTCGCTTGAGCAGGCCGATCATACAGAACACGACAGAACGCGACCTATGGTGGAGTCTATTCACAGATTCTTAGTAGATGTTACGGGTGAAGCAAGCATCAGATTGAAAGTTCCATATCACCGACGGTTTTTCGAAGTTGCGAGAGGTGGCACGCCAGAGCCATTGGAGGTATTGGGGAGTGGGATTCACCAACTGATTTTGCTTGCCGTCGAAGTGACGCTGCACCATAACGAAATCGTTTGCTTGGAAGAACCGGAAGTTTTTTTGCATCCGATCTTACAACGTAAACTGATTGAATACCTCAACACCACGTCCAATCAATACTTTATCAGCACACACTCTGCACAATTTCTTGACGTTCCGGATGTAGCCGTATTCCACCTCGAAACGACCAAAGATGGAACCAAGGTTACGAAGGCTGAAACGTCGTCGCACCGCTTTGCCGTCTGCCGTGACCTTGGCTATCGCGCATCCGACATCGTGCAAGCCAATTGTGTTATTTGGGTCGAAGGGCCTAGCGAGTTGATCTATCTCCGTAAATGGATTGGCGAGATTGACGACACCCTGCGCGAGGGTATCGAGTATTCCGTTATGTTCTATGGTGGAAGCCTAAGTTCATGGCTGACTGGTGACGATCCAGAAGAGGCGGAAGAATTGATTTCGCTCGTCGCAATTAACCGGCACTCCGCTTTTTTGATGGACAGTGACAAAGAAGCCGAATCAAGCGAATTGAAAGCTGGCAAAGTCAAAGTTAAAGACTCCATCAAAAGTAATGGTGGGTTTACCTGGGTGACACAAGGTCGAGAAATAGAAAACTACCTGCCTTTCAGTCAAAGGGTACGATGTTTTCAGACTCTGAAATCGTCTGCTGCCGACCTAATTGTTGACGGTGGCCTCTATGGCTTTGGCTATCCTCGTAATGACCAAGGAAAGCCGATTGTAAAGAAAACCAAACTTGCCAACGCGGTCCGTGACGAACCCGTCGAATGGGGCGATACTGACTTGAAAGACCAAGTTGTAGAACTTGTGAATTACATTCGAATAGCCAACGGGCTGACTCGCGTGTAAAAACAGCCAGCACGCTAGTGCCCCGCGGCTCCCGCCGACTTTCTCTTCGCGTTTTTCTTGGCTGTGGCCACTTGCATTTTGCCCTTGTTCCGATTCCACTTGTCCTGAGCCGCCTGGATGATCGCGGTCATCTCGTCATCCATTTCCAGTAACACTTTGGCAAGGTGGCTGAATTCCAGCGTGGGGTTTGCTCCCGCTTGTAGCAATCGTTCGACGCACTCTTCGTCGCCCTTGTAGGTCGCCCTCATCAATGCGGTTTCGCCTGCGCGACCGCTGCGGCGATCGATATCAACGCCACGCTGGAGCAGTAAATCGATGCAGGCGGGGTTGACTACACATTGATTGAGTAGCGAATTTCCGTCTTTCGCCGTGATCTCCGGATTCAAGTGGGCCTCTAACAGAGCGCGCAGCAAGCGAGGATCTTCGAACTCGCCGATGCTCGGCCACTCGCCATCCTGGATGCCGCTCAGATCCCCTAACTCTGTAATCACTCCCTCCACGGCTGCAAACTCGTCGCCCCCTTCGGGAATATAGTCGTGCTGCATCAATTTCAAAAACTGCTTGAGCGTGGCTTTCGGTTTCTTCTGCTTGGTCTCGGTCGCCGCTGACTTGAGTTTCACCTGCGCTGGCGGCGTCTGGTTTTGCTGTTCCGGATTTTTTCGCCATTCTTCGCGAGCCTGTTCAATCAGCTTTCGTAACTCCTCGTTTCGTTTCAGCTTGCTTTCGACATAACTTTGGAGTCGCAATGCGGGATTGGCTCCCGCCTGCATGAGTCGCTCTACGGCAGGAATCGCTTCAAGAAAGATGGCTCGCATGAGCGCGGTTTCGACTCCATTACCACTGCGACGGTCGACTCTTGCCCCTTGTTCGAGTATCAGATCGATGCACTCAGTATGAGTTGCACATTGCCACAGGAGCGAGTGCCCTTCGGTGTCGGTAATCTCCGGATTTAGTCCAGCTTTTAGCACGCAGCGTACGACACGGGGGCTGCGGATGTTGGTGAACGGCCACTCGCCGTCCTGGATGCCGCCGAGGTCTCCCAATTCCTGGACAACCTGCTCGATCTCTTTGACCTTCGCTGGTGTTAGATCATGGCTCACCAGACGCAGGAGTCGCTTGATGGTGGCTTTCGGTGGCCCATTTGCCGCGCGCGCAGAAACGGTCTGCTGCTCGACGGGTTCTTCATCGTCGCCGTATAGCAAGGCGATTCGCGTCAGAAATTCATCGAATGAACCGGCCAGCAGATAGCCAGCAGATTTCAGGAAATTCCCGAAGTCATCGACTTTGTCGGTTTCGTGAAACCACCAGTAGACAGAGCCAAATGTTTTGGGATGCAGTGAGAGCGTGTAAATGTCCGAACTGCCGGCAATCGGTAAGTGCCCTTTGGGAAGAAGTTTCGCGACGTGCTCCCATTCGTACAACAATTCATCCACTACAGGTTTCGAAGGCTGAAGATGATAGAGCACGCCGACGCCCACAGCTTCGATGCCCTCCATCCCCGGCACTTGAACACAATCAGGATTAGGATATCCGCCGTTACACGTCTTGAGGAAATTGCGGTACTCTTCCGGGAGTCCACACCCGATCTTCTCTTCGAGTCGTTTGATCTGTTCCTCGGTGGCTTTCCTCATTCCCTTATGCCGGACGATTTCCAGTCGCGCCGGATTGATCTCGATGTAGCCTTCGCGTCTCTTTTTCGCAATCAGCTTGTCGGTCTGCTCCGTCGCCTCGGCGGGAGACTTGAACGATTTTTTCGACTCTCTGAGCGAGCCGCCCAGGCGACCATAGTGCACGATCTGCGACTTACCTGTCACTTGTACGTGCCAGCGTTTTCGGGATTTGCCGTCGTCGAAATAGAATCGTCTCGTGTCGGACATGATCGACCTTTCCCTGTCTCATTGCGGCTGGGCGGCATTGGTTTGCATGTCACATGCAGCGAGGTCGTGGCACTGCTTCGCGGGGTGGCACAGGTTGTTGATCGATCATGTGCATGGCACAGGTTTTCAAACCTGTGTGAGCGTCGCGAATTCGAGGCACGATTTGTCAGCGACTCCCACTGACCTTGTGATTGTGTCGCTGGACTCGGGCTGCAATCAACCCGCGCCATCCTGCGGTCAGATTCAGTTTGCGTTTGGTTGTGGAGACCTCTAAGATTCACGTCTCGTCAGTATAACAGTATTCACATGCATCCGTGATGCTGCCAGATCCAATGGATTGGTATCTGCTGACGTAAGCCATTTGTCCACAAGCCCTTGGAGACCGCGCGACTCTGGGGGACACCACGCAGCGCGACAGTTGTCCCGAAGGGCCGCCCCATGATCTTTCATCACTATTGGAGTTGGCTGGCAAAGCTTTCCTCCGCCGCGCGACTTTCGCGGGGACGAGTGCACCAGTCAGGCAACGGCCGGCGCAAGGTCCGTCTCCGGTGTGGTTGGACGATTGAGCGGCTGGATCAGAGGATCGTGCCGACACAGTTGATCGCCGTTCCGAATCATCACGACATCATCTACAACGATGCCGACCACATCCTCTACACCACCACGCAACAGGGGACGATCGAACGCTACAACACGGACACCCAAACGTCGCTGACACCGTGGACCGTCGGAGGGGTCCTGTACGGCGCCGACATTACGCTCGATGGCCATTGGATGTATGTCGGCGACAGGGTCCAACACAGCACGACTGAAGGGGTCGTGCATAAAGTGAATCTCACCACGGGTCAGGTCACTGACTTGATCTACCCGAACAATCCTGGCGAAGGGGGCTCGTACGATGTGGCCATCCTGCCAAACGGAATCGCTCTCTTTTCCTCGGTGACCGACGGGCCGGCGGGTTTCGTCACCATGCGGCAGATTGACCTGGCCACCGACGTGATTACCGCACGCACCGACTTCGGGTCGATCACCGAACTCACGCAGTTCGACATGAATCCCGACCGCTCGCTGGTCTATGTGAAGTCGTCCGGCCCCTACGGTGGTGGCGTCGGGATTTATTCCACGGCCACGAACTCCGTCATCGGCGGGTTTAACGCGCACACTAATCCGCAGTATGCGATGGGCTCATTCAGTCGTGACGGTAGTCAGTATGTGTTTGAATTTGGCGGGTATCCCGCGATCATCAATGCCGCCGGCGATACCCTGCATCTGTTTCAGAACTTGACCGGTGGCGTCGCGTTTGATCCACAGCACGACATCCTCTACATCGGAGATGACTCCGGAGACGAACTCCGCGCCTACGACACGCATACGTGGGACTTGCTGTACACGATGTCGGCCGGTGAGAACATCGTCAATTCGGTGCCGCTAGAACAGGGCGAAATCAGATTTGGCAACGGCAAGATTTTCATGGAGACGCTGCAGGGCGTGCGCGTCTTTACTCCACCTGCCCCGACTGTGACTGGCGTGCATCTGCAGATTGACGGTTTCGTCGGGCAGACGGCAATTAATTTTAACGTTCCGATGACGGTGAGTGCTCGCGATGCCAGCGGCAACATCCTGACGAACTATGCGGGTACGGTTCATTTTACAACGAATGATGGATCCTCAATCCTGCCCGCGGACTACACCTTCACGGGGGCTGACGCCGGGGTCCATACGTTCCCAATCGTCTTCTCAACCTTGGGTTTGCACGAGCTCAACGTCACCGACACGGCCACGGCGAATTTGAGCACGCGTGTGGGGGGCATTTCCGTGCAGTCCTTCGCGCCTCAGCCCAATGTGTTGCCGATCATTGGCTCGGACGAACTGATCTACGAAGCGAGCCGGCACACCCTGTACATGCCGACGGTGACCGGTTATATCGAACGCTACGATGTGACGAACCAGACGATGTTGCCTGCGTGGGCCATCGGAGGGCATCTGCTCGGAGCGGACCTTTCTCTGGACGGACGGTATCTCTATGTCGCCGACCAGGTCAAGTCGGGCCACGAAGGGATCATTCATAAGATCGACCTCGACACCGGCGACGACGTCGATCTGGCGTTTGGAATTACCAGCTACGAAGGGGGAGCGTTCGATATCAGTATCGACGCGAACGGCCTCGCATTTATCACCACCTCGTTCCTGGGATCGGGCCCGGTCTACCTGCGGCAACTGGACACCGCGACCGATATCATTTCCGTCGTCGAAAGTTCCCCCGGAGTGGCGGCCGAGATCCCGCAAAGCACACTTATCACGCACGGTGCGGACCGCAGCGTGTTGTTGCTTTCAGCGTCATTTGGAGAAGGATTCTGGGTCTATTACTCCGACACCCAGTCATTTGGCCCGGGCGTCGGACTTGGCCGCTTTCTCGATAGCGCCCCGAGTGCTATCAACCGTAATGGAAGCCTGGTCGCAGTTTCTCACCAGTCACCAATAGTGGTCTATGACAGGAATCTGCAGCCGGTCACCACACTGGCGGGTCAAGGCACAGACGGATCCGTCGCCTTCGATCCCCTGCGCGACATCATGTATGTCGTCAACTCTGACCTGGACGAACTGCGGGCGTACGATACTAACACCTGGGCGATGCTCTTTAGCCAACCTTTCGGTGAAGACATTCACGTCTACGGACAGCTCACTGTGTCTTCAGATGGCGCGCATGCTTTCTTCACGCGCGGGGAACTCGTTCGCATCTACAATCTGCCCGCTCCGCCGAGCCTGCAAATCGGCAACGCGACAACCACCGAGGGGCAAACCGGCCAGAAGTCCGTTCAACTGACCGTCACTCTCTCCGCCGCAGTTTCGTCGGCCGTGACTGTCGACTACTCGACAGTCAGTGGGACGGCGACCGCCGGATCCGACTTCGATGCAACCACGGGGACGATTACATTCGCCCCCAATCAGACCACTCAAACCATTACCGTTTTGATTAACGGGGACAACGCGGCCGAAGCGGATGAGACCTTTCAGGTCATCCTCTCGAATCCGCAAAATGCGCTCATCGCCGACGGGCAGGCGATCATTACTATTGTAAACAATGACTCCGGACTTCCCCCCACGATCTCGGGACTGGATTCGCAAATTACGGTCTTGGAAAATGCGGTGAACTCTGCACCGCAGTTATTGGATAGTGACGTCACGTTCTCCGACCCCGATAACCTCACTCTGCAAGGCGGGAATCTGAACGTTGCGATCACATCGGGCGGTTCCGCGGAGGATCAACTGGGAGTCCAGAACCAGGGGACGAGTGCCGGGCAAATTGGAGTCATTGGTACGACGGTGACATTCGGTGGTGTGACGTTTGCCACGATTACGAATACTGGTGCCAACGGCGGGATGCTCGTCGTGTCGTTCACGACGTCCGCCGCTACGCCCGCGGCGATCGACGCCTTGATTAAGAATCTGACCTATCGCAATACATCCGACGCGCCACAGCCGACGCGTGTGATTTCGCTCGTCGTCACCGACAACTTTGGCACCCCCGGCCCGGCCTCCACGACGACCCTGGCCGTCACGCCCCAAAACGATCCGCCGAGTCTTTCTACGATCGCGAATCGTACGATCACTGAAGATACGACTGCGGCAATTTCCTTTACCGTCGGCGATGATGAGACCCCCGTTAGCTCGTTGGTGGTCACCGTCACATCGTCGAATCATGCCCTCCTGCCGGACGCCAACGCCGTGCTGACAGGCACGACCGGCAGCCGGACCATCACCGTCACACCCCTTCTGAATCAGTCGGGGACATCGACCATCACGGTGACCGTAAATGACGGAGCACTGCAAACAACTAAGACTTTTCTATTGACCGTGACTTCGGTTGACGACACCCCCACGATTAGTGATCAGGGCAACCAATCGACGAACGAAGACGTCGCATTAACGCCGCTCCCGTTCACCATCGGAGACGTCGACACCCCGCTGGCGAATTTGACAGTGACGACCTCATCTTCGAATCTGGCCCTGGTGCCGCTGAGTGGCATCGTCATCACAGGGTCAGGCGCCACGCGCACGGTCCAGGTGACGCCGAGCGCGAATCAGTCGGGCGTAACGACCATTACGTTGACTGTGAGTGACGGAAACTCCTCGAGTTCCGATGCATTCAGCCTGACCGTCATTTCACTTCCCGATGCTCCGACGATCAGCCATATTCCAGATCGTACGACGAACGAAGACGTCGCACCCCCCGCCCAGTCTTTCATCATCGGTGACACCGATTCTCCGTTGAACACATTGACCGTCACCGCCCATTCCTCGAATCCAGCGGTCGTGCCGGATGCCAACATCCTCTTGAGCGGCAGCGGTGCCTCGCGCACGTTGAACGTGACTCCGCTGCCTAACCAATCCGGCACGGTCAGCGTGACGTTGACGGTCAGCGATGGCACACAGTCTTCGCAAGATACGTTCACGCTGACGATACTGCCTG
>JAQGHS010001037.1 GCA_028291605.1 Planctomycetaceae bacterium
GAGAAGCTCGTCGCCAAAATTGCACGCTGGATCTTACAACTCCGCCCGCAGCAGAAAAGAAAAAAACGCCCATCGACACGTCAAAGGCTCTTTCACACAAGACTTAAGGCTTAACTTAAAGCCTATGCCCCTCACCCCCAGCCCCTCTCCCCGGAGTACCAAGGCGAGGGGAGTAGTCATTGCTGGTCGCTTTCCGACCGGCCAGGTGATCGCGTAACGCCTGATTGACCTCGGCCAAAATATCAGCCGGCACACCATCCACATGGGGACCGCGTTGAAAAAAGTCCTCGAACGATTGATCGCACGCAGCACCACTGGCGAACCGTACGGCTCCCTCTTTCTCGAACCACGTCAGGTGATCGTCATGCAGTTCCGCCCCTTCGTTGCCCCATTCCCACCACTTGATCATTGACATGAAGTCCCTCGCTCAGGAATCAGGCGCCGTCCTGCGTCATGGCCCAGATCAACCCGCCCCCGGTGAGGCCCGCCGCCAGTAATAAGACTCCCAACACCACGCCAGCGGCCAATCCCCACCACCCACCAAGCCATAGCCCGAGTGCCGCCAACCCGATTGCGACCAGGAACAACACAACGACGAACACAATAAACGCAACGGTTGCCTGCCGGCGGAAGGCATCAGGATCGGGCGGTGCTGTAGGACTCGATGTCATTGGATTGAAGTTCCGCCGCCGCCGTTCGATCCGGATTTGATTCGCTACTTCTTCTTCAACCAGTTCTCAACATAGGCATCACTGAACAGCAACTGGACCCGCTCGGCGCGATCAGCCCCGGGAGTTAGCAGCAGTTCGATGCCGCTCCGCAACTTGGCGAGGCGTGGGTCATCTTTGACGCTGTCTTCCGTCGCACGGTCGACTCGGTCCAGGCTGGCGGCCAAGTCGAGAATCTTGCTGCGGATTTCGAGGTAGTGCCGGTCCAGGATTTGGCGGGCGGTCTGGGGGCTCGACATCGGGAGGGCTCCAAATGGAATTTCTTCAAGGTAGCCTTCACGCTCCGCGTGAAGATAGCCGAGCGCGCAGCTTGCGTTGAATGTATCTGGCGCTTGTCCGCGCGCCCGGCTGTCTTCACGCGGAGCGTGAAGGCTACTTTCTCGCAATCGCCGCCTTTGTTCTTTCATTTTCGTGAGCCCGTCCGGTGGAATCAAGGCGTGTGAATATGTGGGGGCCCTGTTTTCTGGTTCAAATTGGAATTCACCGGCCGGAAAAGCAGGAGTGCCATGCAGAACCGGAACGATCGATAGGGATCGGCAATGAAATTGCCGCCGTGGCCGACGCTGCTAGCGTCGGTTTCCCAATGTCATGATAATTTGTGGAACACAGACGCTGGCAGCGTCTGCCACGGGGGTTTGTCCGAACCTTCTTGACGACTTCACCTTCTGTTCGGTATCACACGTGCGGGTCTATGCTTGGCGGTGAGAGAACTTCGCCCTTGGTTCGGGTGGCTCTTCGGTCAGGTGGCCCGTCCGGTTTACGTAAGGACAATGTGCTCCATGATTTCTGTTGAACTCCCCGATGGTTCTGTGAAAGAGTACGCTGAAGGCAGCAGCGCCTGGGACGTGGCCTCGAGTATCGGTCAGCGTCTGGCGAATGCCTGTGTTGCGGCGGAAGTGAATGGCAAAGTCGTCGACTTGAAGCTGCCCCTGCCGGCTGAAGGCCCCGTCAAGCTGAAATTGCTAACCGAAAAAGATGCGGCCGCGCTGGCCGTTTTGCGGCACTCGACGGCGCACGTCATGGCCCGGGCCGTTATGCGTCTGTGGCCCGATGTCAATCTGGCGTTCGGTCCGACTACCGGACACGGTTATTACTACGACTTTGACCTCAAGCACAAAATCAGCGAAGAGGATTTCCCTAAGATCGAAGCCGAGATGGCCGAGATCGTGAAAGCAGCGGAACCGTTTGAACGGTTCTCGCTGGGGCGTGATGAATCGGTCAAGTTCTGCGATGGCCTGAAACAGGGACTGAAGGTCGAACACATTCAGACCGGTCTGGCCGACCACGAGTCGATGAGTTTCTATCGCCAGGGTGAGTTCGTCGATCTCTGCCGTGGTCCGCATATTCCCGACGCCGGACGCATCAAGGCCTTTAAACTCTTGTCGGTAGCAGGCTCTTATTGGAAGGGCGACGCCAACAACCGACAGTTGCAGCGTTTGTACGGCACCGCCTGGTTCAGCAAGGCCGACATGGATGGCTATCTGACTCAGATCGAAGAAGCCAAACGCCGTGATCATCGCGTCCTGGGCAAGCAACTGGGGCTGTTCGCTATCAGCACCGAAGTCGGCCCGGGGCTCAGTCTGTGGCTGCCTAAGGGAGCTACCATTCGGGCCACTCTCGAAGACTTCATCAAGAAGGAACTGCTGCGGCTGGGTTACACCCCGGTTTACTCGCCCCACATTGGGCGGGTTGAAATGTACGAAACCAGCGGCCACTTCCCGTATTATCGGGAATCGCAATTCGCCCCGATCTTCGGGCATGATGCAGGGGCGCTGGTCGACTTCTGGATCCGACGGTTGCGTGAAAACAACCTGCCGGAGGCCGAAGAAGCGAAGTTGCTCGATGCGGCTGCATTGATGGGAGCGAAGTTTGCCACCTACAAAACTCTGCCCACGGTCGACGCCAAGATTGACCTGTTGCGGGAATGGGAGCATTCACAAGAACGCTATCTGCTGAAGCCGATGAACTGTCCGCATCACGTGCAGATGTATGCCGCTCAGCCCCGCAGCTACCGCGATCTGCCCGTCCGTCTGGCCGAATTCGGTACCGTCTATCGCCACGAGCAATCAGGCGAGTTGAATGGCCTGCTGCGTGTCCGCGGGTTGACTCAGGACGACGCTCACTTGTTTTGCACTGCCGAACAGGTCGAAGAGGAATTCCGTCAGACTTTGAACTTGGTGCGGTTCGTCTTGGGGAGTGTTGGGCTGACCAACTACCGCGTGCAGTTGTCGTTGCGAGATTCGAAGAACAAGTCGAAGTACGTGGGCAGCGAAGACAACTGGCAAAAGGCCGAAGACACGCTGCGCAATGTATTGACCGACATGGGCCTCCCTTTCACCTCGATGGAGGGCGAAGCGGCGTTCTACGGGCCAAAGACCGACTTCATGGTTCGCGACTGCATTGGCCGCGAATGGCAGTTGGGGACTGTGCAGCTCGACTTCAACTTGCCGGAACGATTCAAGCTGGAATATGTCGGCGCGGACAACAAAGCCCATCGTCCGGTGATGATCCATCGCGCCCCGTTCGGTTCGATGGAACGTTTCGTCGGCATGTTGATCGAACATTTCGCCGGTGCCTTCCCGCTGTGGCTGGCGCCCGAACAAGTGCGAGTCATGCCGATCGGCGAGAAGTTCGACGACTACGCAAAACAGGTGGCTCAGCAGTTCCGCGACGCGGGATTCCGGGTGACAACCGATTTGCGGAGTGCCAAGGTCAACGCCAAGATCCGCGACGCACAGCTGGAGTTGATCCCCTACATGATGGTCGTCGGTGGCCGAGATGCGGAAGCGGGCACAGTCGCCGTACGCGATCGCCTAGACGGAGACTTGGGTGCCATCCCAGTTGCCGAGGCCGTCGCCCGCCTGAAAGCCGAAGTCGACGAACGGCGGATTCGCAAAGTCGCCGAGGCGAGCTTCTCAGGGTTTGACAGCGGCAAGGAAGAAGAAGCCAGCGACTATTAGACTCTGTAGCCTGACTCTCCAGAGTCGGGTCCCTCCGAGGAGGTACCCCGACTCGGAGTCCGGCCACCAAGTCGAAGGAAGCTCACCCCGGACCCAAACCTTGCCAACGCGATTAGGAACAGTTGAATACAGGATTAGGAAGCACCACGGAGACACGGAGATTGAAAGAGTTTACTCCGTGCTCTCCGTGTCTCAGTGGTGCCAATCCGACCTCAGGTATGTGGGATCTATGATTGCGCCGCGTCGCTCGTCTTGATGAATCGTGCCAGCCTCAACGAACGCAGCTTGTCTGGCTTCGAATGGCGGGTCCATGAGCTGACCGCCTCTTGGGCTTCGTCCCAAGTCACGCCGAAATTCTCGCGAAAATGTTTCACCGCCGCCGACTTTTGACCTTCGGCGATTAAGCGGTCAATCTCGGTCGCCTCTCGTTCTAGTTCGGCTTGCGTCCCTGCTGGCAGCAGACGTTTCAAATCAGCGCCGAGAAATCCGGGACCGAATTTCGCTTCCAGTCGCTCCATCAGGGACTGCGTCACATCGAGCGACATGATCAACGCCTGCTCGAGCTGGCGGATTCGCTTGTCGTTCGAGTGATCGGGGACGGGGATCATCATCGGCACCGGGATAATCATGGTCACACCTGCAGGCAAGTGATTCGAGGCACCCGTTAGCGTAACACAGAATACAGGCGGTTGCGCAGTTCCCTTCGAAGAAATGAGCTGCACCTATGAACCGCGTCACTTAGCGGCTTTCGGTCGTGTTGCCGCCAGATATTCGCTCAACACTTCGAGATTCCGGCTGAAGACTTGGCTGGAAATGTAGGGGAATGGAGACTTCGGAAACTTGGGCTGCCCCACCAGGTATTCGCCACCATACGCGGAAACCCAACGGCCATCGTCGTCCAATTCATGGATAATGTGGCGCACTCGCGGCTCAATGTCCGCTGCTGTGCGTGGTACGTTCTCAGTAAGACTTTCAGCGTCAGCGAGCTTTTGTTCAATGTGATGCAGGTGGATGTCCTGCTTCCAGCCATAGTGCGCCGGAACCGCCGAGTCGTCGTAGGTGAGCTGGTATTTGGCATCCATGTACAACGGCTTGTTCGTCGTCAGCTCGAGATACCGCGGAATGCGGTGGTCGAGGAGCAGGCAGGTTTTTAAATACGCCAGGGCAGGCTTGATTGGTGCGAGATACTTCTTATCACCGGTTGCCCGATAGATCTTAATGAGGGTCTCAATCACATCTTGCGATTCCCAGCCAGTCACGGCGGGCGGTTCAAACTTGCGAGCCCAGATCGGAACCATGTCATAATTGTATTGCTGACACCACGCCGGTTGTGGCTCGGGCATCTGGGCGAGAATCAAAAAATCTCCCAGCTTGCGGACTGCATCCAGATACCGCTGCTCCTGGTAAATGCGATGCGCTGTCAGCAACGTGTCGCACACCGTTCCGGCTAATCCGTCATTGAGCGTGTAGTAATCCCAATAGTTCTTGACTCGTCCTTCAGTCTTCCAATCGTAGTCGGGATACTTGGCCTTGACGATGGGGTGAGGTTCGACCGGCCCGGTCCAGACTTGAGGAAACGCACCGTTCGGAAACTGCGCCTTCAACAGAGCATTCAACCCGTACGTCGCCGCCTCGTGAATGGCGGGGTCCTGAAACTTCAGGGCCTCGTCCGTCAGCATGAGCATTGTGAGCGCGGACTGTGTTTGGTTGTCGTCAAGCGAGGAGATATTCATACTCCCCCCCTTGCCGTTCCGGTACTGACCGAATCGCTTGGCTGGAGTGAACTTGACGACTTGCGTCCAACCGCCCGATTCCAACTGCCCATACACCAGGGCTCCCGCTGTCTCGCGGGCGGCGTCACGATAGAATGGATCGTCTGTCGCCGCATAGGCTTTCAGATAAGCCATGCCGACGGTCGGAGTGCCCGGCGGTTGTATAACAATCGTGTTCAACGACTCCTGGCCTTCCCCCCAGCGCTGGGTCAGATCGAAACTGTAGTAGTAGACGTACCCGGAATGGTTTGCCACCTTGTTCCGGTAGAAGGTGGCGGCTTGTTTGAGAGTCTTCAATGCCTCGGACCGGATTTCGGCTGGGGTCTGCTGCGCCTGCGGATCGGCTCCGAACAACGCCGTGATGACTAGCCACGCACCGACCGTAATGGACTGCATCATCGAGTCTCGCGATCTATCGCATTCTAGTGGGTCTTCGCTGTTGATTTGAGCGATGGTCGATCATGCTCTTCGTAGGCGAGCGTCCGGCGTAAGCCGGATGGTTTTTGGCGACTGTCGAATTCCCTTTAGCTTGATCTAAACAATCTATGATCTCATCCAGGACGATGACCATCTAGCTCATGTGGCGGATCGATGCATCAAAAGTTTGAATCAACATGTTTGGGGCGTTAAAAGTCGCCAACAACCATCCGGCTTACGCCGGACGCTCGCCTGGGAATGCAGACGCTGGCAGCGTCTGCCACGGGGCGGATGCCGTTGGCGAGGCTCGCGATTTATCCCCCAAACATCCGTTTCCAAAATCCCTTCTTGGGTTCCGGTGGAGCACCTTGCGATTCTGGGGTGGTCTCAACGTCCACAGATTCACCCGTCTGCTCGGGATCGTCAGGTCTTGTAAAGGCCTGATAAAAGAATTGCAGATCATCGACGTTGCCATCCAGCAACCTTTTGAAGACCTTGCCAATCGGGTTACAAAACTTTCCATTGGGGACTTCAATCACGATCGGAAAACCGGAAATCTCCTTCAGCGCGGTCTCGTCAGCCAGCCGCCACTTGCCATTGGCGTTGCGGACAAACACTTCGCCCACGTAACAGCCGAATGCAAACAACGACTCGCCGACCTGCTCGGGGCCGGCCCCATCGGTGCGGAGCCCGTCGATAATTTGATCGACCTTGGCCAGGCTTTCCGGAGTGTAGTCCAAATCAAGTTGAGAGATATTCCTGGCCGCTTCCACTGCCATCTTGGCGTGATCCGGGGCACCTTCGGGGGTCGGGGGGTATTCGAGTTGAAGTTCCATAGATTAAGTCAGCTCGCAAATGGATTGTGAGATTGATGTGTGCTGTCGATCGCCTCGCGCCGCATCTTAATTAATGCCAGCCTCCCGACCAATAGGCGTTACGAATTTCCGTCGTAGGATAGGCTGACAGCGTGGGGTGACGAATGAGGCTGGCTTTGCAGCGGTCAGGTCCGACCGGAAATTGTTACCAGAAGGCAACGCCGCATCTTTGGATGAATTCCCCGAACGGGGATATGTCTCATAGCCCCGTTGGGGGAATGGCACTAGGATAATGAATCGCGGGCAATGGGTGATTTGAGTGTTGCAGATCTACTTAGATCCAAAATGACAGATACCATTCGGCTAAATCGTTAAGCATTGGGACTCGCAAACAGGCGTATTCTATTGGGTAATATGCAACCAGCAGCACCTTTCGCCAGATGCTGTCGGCCCTAAGATGCCAAATGAGTAACGATGAGACTGGCCCAAAACTCAATAGGTACGCCACCAGCAACACTAGCCCAACCACAGGCCACGTCAACCGGCCTCTCGGCTTTCGCTGCGCTTTCATGTTGCGGTTCCTGTCGCCATATCGGTTGACTGGCAAACGATATCTCGGGAATTTGTCGGCTATTTATTCAGGCGCGTTCAACGCGGCACAGGAAGAAACTGTAAGCTATCCGTCTCCAGATCGAGCAACGCTACCGAGAACTCACGAGCTCGATGCAATGCCCCTGGGTTGATCCAGCGGACCGATCCCTGGCGACGATCGTCAGCCAGATGGGAATGCCCGGACAACAAATAGTCCGGCCGGTCATTTAAGACTCGACGCACATCCGAAGTCAGGTGCCCATGCACTACGCCGATCCGTTTTCCGCCCAATTCGAATACGCCGCCCCAGCCCAGACATACGGCTCCGGAATCCGCCGCAGCCTGCTTCAGAAACGAGACGTTATCGCAATCGTTGTTACCGAAGACGAAATAACACGGCAGGACGGAACAGGCCTCGATAATCGGGGTTTCGATCAAATCACCGCAATGGACCAGTGCCTCGGCGCCCGCGGCGCGAAGAATCTCCACCGCAGCCTGAGTCCGAGCCAGTTGATCATGAGTGTCAGACAAGATTCCCAGCAGCATTCTCCGCTCGCAATCCCTGGTCTGGGGTGATGTGATAGTCAAGTCGGAGATTCATTCTCCTGTCGGCCTGGCGTCGATTGCCGCGCCGTCGTTATTGGGGCTGTCAGTTCGGTACTTCTTTTGACCATGCCAGAAGAATAAATCCCACCAGATTCCAGAGCGCATGCATCGCGATACAGGGCACGATCGACTCGGTTCGAATTCTCACCATGGCCAGCACGACGGCCATGATAAACAGGGTCGTCATGTCGTACAGGTCGTAATGCAGATGGACCGCCGCAAATGCTAAGGAGACAAAGGTCACCGCGAACCAGGTTGACTTGCCGCCAGATCGTAACCCATTGAGTAGGAAACCTCGAAAGAAAAGTTCTTCCCCAACCGGCGCCGCGACGACCATGGTGATAAATAACAGGCCATAGGAGACGATGGAATTGGCGTTCTGAAAAACCTTGATCCAAGTTTCCTCATCGGGTCGTTCCAGGAAACTCGCCAGTAGCAATGAAGCGAGTTCCATCGCTGCCATCACGACACATCCCAACAGAATCGACTTCCCTGAACAGGAACGAATGCCCAGAAAACGCCACGGCGAGGCTTCATGACGCCCCACCAGCCAGCGGATCACGAGCACACCGATCACTCCAGAGGCAATCGAGGACACGCAGAGTGCCACCGGATCCGATTCGACGTGTTCGATCCAGCTCATGAATGTGAACTGGTGATCGGTAAGAACGTGGTAGATCGCGTCTGCGATCAGTGCCGCCACGCTGACTGCGAGATGGATCGAACCGATTACAAATGAGTAGCAGAACAGTCGAAACTTGGACCAGATGAATGTCGGCGCTGTGGTTTCGAGGACCTCGCTTGCCATCAACTGTCTCCGCTCGGCCGGGATCGACGGGCTATTGAATGATCAATGAATGTCGTTTCGAGTTTTTCTGTACTCGTTCGGTGGGCATCATTATGGACGCGAAGTCAGAATCTGCCCAGCTGCAGGGGAGATTGAATTCAGTTTCGCGGGCTTTTCTGGGCTGGTGGGGTGTTCATCAAAGAAAAAACGTGTCACGATACGCGAATTCTGGCTAGGCCGTGCTTGGTGAATCTGCCTCCCTGATTTAGTGAGTTTTGGATTCATCAGACACGCCCTGGCGATGGAATGCGACCGCGTCTTTACCTTCTGGGTTTGTCCACGATCTGATCCAAGGAGAACGTCATGCGCGCGAACCGTGTGCTGCGACTAGCCGGATGGGTGGCCGTACTGTTGGTGGCGATACCGGTCAATGCGGCCCAATTCCATATCACGCCAGATGGCACCCCGAAAGGCCACGGATGTCTCCCCGAGCCTTGGGATCTCGCCACCGGGCTGAATGCCACGGATGTCGTGAAGCCTGGTGACACGGTCTGGATTCACGCCGGCACCTATCGCGGGGGATTCATATCGCGTCTTGCCGGGACAGCGGAAAAACCGGTCGTTGTCCGCGGGGTGGAAGGCGAACGCGTCACGATCGACACGCTGCCGCGCGATGAGCGCGACAACAGTCTGTTTTCAATCGTCGGGGCCGACACGATTTATCGCGACTTCGAAGTCATGTGTAGTGACACCCTGCGCAAAACGAAGATTCCCGGTCCGTGGCCGGCCGACATTCGTCGTGGCAACGTCAGCGTCCGCGCCGATCGTGTCTCACTGGTGAATCTGGTCCTGCATGACCTCGATTGCGGAGTCGGGTTCTGGAGCGAAGGCGAAGGGGGTGAGATCAGCGGCTGCCTGATTTACAACAACGGCTGGAGCGGCCCCGACCGCGAGCATGGTCATGGAATCTATGCTCAGAATGCCCGCGGAACGAAACTCATCTCGAATAACATCGTCTTTCATCAGTTCGGTTATGGGATGCAGATTTACGGCTCGTCGAAAGCCTCAATCAAAGGATTTGACGTTGTCGGTAACGTCGCCTTTATGAATGGTTGCATGACGCGGCCGCTTGCCCCCTCGAACGGAATTATGTTGGGGGGCGAATCTGCGGCCGAGCGGATTGCGGTCCAGGACAATGTTGTCGTCGGTGGGGGGATTCGGCTGGGCTATCCGTGGGGCACGACGAATGCGGATATTGTTTGCACGGGGAACTACAGTGACGGCGGCTTGGTCGTGCGCGATTTTCGCAAAGCGACTGTCAGTAAGAATACCGTCATCGCCTCCTCGACCGTAATCAGTCTGGAAGCCGCGGCAGGCAAGCTGGTGGATGGCCATCGCTGGGCCGAGAACGACTACTATATGACCGATGGTCGCTGGGGTGAGTGCTCGATTGTGGAGCACGGCAAGAGTCGGGGGGCGACCTTCGCGCAGTGGCAGAAGGAAACGGGCTTCGACGCGAACAGCAAGTTCACCAAAGGGCTGCCAACCCAGGGCCGGATCATCATCCGACCGAACCTCTATGAAAAAGGCCGCGCTAACATTGCGATTCTGAACCCCGCCGG
>JAQGHS010001026.1 GCA_028291605.1 Planctomycetaceae bacterium
GAACGACAACGTTTACACCATCGGAACGCAAACAACCACGAGCTACGGCAGCGGGACAACGACCATTCCCGGCAAGTTGGGAATCAATAACTCCAACGAATACGGGCACTGTTTCTACAGCTTCCACGATGGTGGAGCGAATTTCGCCTTCGCTGACGGATCTATCAAATTCCTTGGTGAATCAATGGATCTCAGGGTCCTGGGAAACCTCGTGACACGTGCCGGTGGTGAGGTTGCTTCGGCCGAATAGCTTTGTAACAGAACTCGCCAAGAGTTCTGGCCGTTTGGATGACAATTGCCCGAAGTCCTGGCGACTGCGGTTACTTTCATACTCTGATTGAGTCGACTGCATGCCTTGGCGAACTGTTCAATGGCGGCTTGCTTGCATACTGCTCGCCGGCCATCTTCTTCTGTTATCTGCCAGCGGCTGCGCGAAACCACCGAGCGGACCACAGTGTTTTCCCACGCAGGGCAAGGTGACGCTCGATTCCCAGCCGCTTGCTGAGGCGATGGTCGTCTTGCATCCACTCGCCCCAGATCCCGAAGACGCCAACGATCAGCGGCCGATTGCCATCACCGCGGCAGACGGCACGTTTCATCTGTCGACGCTGAAGACTCGCGATGGAGCCCCGGCTGGAGAATACGCCATTACGGTTGAATTGCGGGAGAAGCGAATGGACGGCGACACGGAAGTGCGAGACGGCAAGAATCTGCTGCCCCCGCACTATCGTGACCCGGCCAAGTCCAAACTGAGCTACCGGGTGATCGAAGGAGACAATCAGGTCCCGACTTTGGAACTCTCCACCAAGTAGGACGGACTTTGGTCGCTGCGTTCGCTAGAACGTGGGGCATTGGCGGCTCAAACCCACGCTCTGGCGAGCGTGGCTACGACCAATGCGATCAATTCAGCGGATCATTCTCATCCACTCGCGGTTTCGGCCGGACGAACTTCTTTGGTGGCTGCGGCAGGCGTCCGTGAGGGCGACGCATTTCGGCCTCGTCCAGATCGTCCATCAGACGACTGGGGGCACCCAGCTGCTGTGCCTTAAGTCGATGGACTGCATGCTCTTCCATCAAGACTTCCTGGCGGAATTTTTGATGACTGACTGCGCGACGTAACGTGAGATTCCGCTTCTCGATGGCAATACCACCCAGGGCGATGATCACCAGCAGAACCAAGGCGCCGCCAAACCGGTAGAACATGAACAGAATACCGCGGAACGCAACCGTAGGTCAGGCCGTGCCTGACGACTTTGACGATGACACCGAATCAGCTCGGCGGCGTCAGGCACAGCCTGACCTACGCCATTTATCGGTGTTCGACCGGCTTACCCACCACCCGGGTCTGGCTGGCATCGGGTGGAAGTCGCAAAATTGAGCCGACGGCAAGGGCATCGGCTCCGGTCAGGCGATCTTTATTGAGCTCGTAAATCTCATCCCAGCGGGATGCTCGCCCCAAAGTCTTCCGTGAAATCGTCGACAGCGTGTCGGTGGGGCCAATGCGATATGCGGGCTGACCGTCTGATTCGACATAGAAGCCAGGTGTCGCCGGAGCGGCTGGAGAATGCATCACCGCCCCCATTGGTCGGGGTGCCGCCATGACGGGCAATAAGTCGTGATATTGCTGTTCGAGTTGCTCTTTCGCGGGAGTCGAGATCTTGATTCCGGGCTTGATGTGCTTCGGATCAGGGATAATCGCTTCGTTGTGTTTGGCCAGGGCCGCAAAGTACCGGGCCGTTCCATAAACCTTGCGCGAAATACGCCAGAAATTATCATTCGGACGCACGATGTACTCGCCGATGTTGGCGACCAATGGTTCCGAATGCGGATCGAGATGGCCGCCCGCCACGGGTGCATGCGGCCGGCTGGCCGTGCGATGAGCCGGTGCCACGGGGGGCAAGGCTCCCTCACGATATCCACCGAGTCGTTCATCTTGCGGATTGAGCGGCGGTGGCACAGTCCCCACGCGGGGCTGGGTGCCAGGCGGGGCCGGGGTCGGAGCCACTGCCGTGCGGGGTGCTGTCCCTCGTGGGTTCGTCACTCGGGGAGTCGTGGTCAAGCCTGACGGATCTTGTGGTACGCCAAATTGGTCAGCAGGAGGGGGTAACTGAGCGGTCTCAAGCCCCCCAGCACGCGGCGCGGTCCGTTTCTTGGCGATCGGTTCGACACCGGTCCCAGCGGTTTGTGCCAGGTTACTTTCAGCAGCAGGTTCGGCATTGAAATCGGCCGTTTCCATGGGCGGCTGCGTCGCTTCAAACTGGGCTGCAGCAGCGGACATTGGTTCGGCTTCGGCCGTGCCATTCAGCTCAGCAGGCACGTTTTCCACCATTTCCGGCTGACTGCGCACATGTCGGCCGCGCCGAGCGGGCGGAGTGGCTTCAGCAATTTCGGTCGCCGCTGGCATATCTGCCGGACCTTCAAACAGATCTCTCGCTTGCGCAGGTGCCTCTTCGTTCGAGACATTCAACTGAGGAGGCGCTTCGCCCTCTGGCTGCGCTAACTCGGCCGGAGCCTGACTCATATCGATGGCATTTTCGCCGCCGGCCGGAGGTGCGGCTTCGGTCGCCGGTGCATTGGCAAACGGGTCAGCTTCAAGTTCCTTGGCCCCGCCGGCAGCAATCGTCTCAGCTCCCGCATCGCCGAGCTCTTGTAATGGTGGAACTTCGTTATCTTCCGACTTCGCGCCCCCCTTAGCATTAGGCTTGGCGTCCTTCTTGGCATCCTTGGCGGCAACTTCTCCGGCCTTGGTGCCGTTCTGTTTCTTCTGGAAATTGCGGAAGACCACAAAGCTGAAAACGGCCACCAAGACCAGCAGTACGAACAGGATGAACTTGTTTTCGCGACTGAAACCCGGCTTGGTCGGTGCCAATCCCCAGTCCGAACTTTCGTGGTCGTCGTCTTTCGGTGCCGCTTGGGGAGCTGCCTGGGGGACCGTCCTCGCCACGGGTTGTTGCGGGGTCTGCTGCTGGACCACAGTTCGCGGCTGAGCGTGTGAGGCCTGTGTCTGAGCCACATGTGCCGCTGAGGCATCCGCAGGCCTGTGCTGCGGTTGCTGCTGTGGCTGCTGCATCAGAGTTTTCTCGCCGACCGGAGCTTGGCGCTGCGCGACCTGGGGTTGGCCCGCTGCTCCTGAGGTGTGGCCGAGACCGGCTTGGATGTTAGGTTGTGCCATACCGCGGGCTCCCGAAACGCCTGCTTGACCTGACGGTCTTCCAGGGAATGAAAACTAATAATTACGACAATCCCACCCGGAGCCAGGCAATTTGCCAGGACACCAGTCAAGACTGTTTCAAGTTGCAATAGTTCTTGATTGACGGCAATTCGCAACGCCTGGAACACCCGAATGACGGGGTCGCGGCGAGCATGTTCAGAAATGGACGCGGGCAATGCGGACTGCACAACTTCCGACAGGTCTTGTGCGGTACGAATGGGTTTGACAGGTTGTTGCTGAACGATACGCTCGGCTATCTTCCGAGCGAATGGTTCCTCACCGTAGTTGTCTAATATTTCTTGAAGTTCCGCTAGACCAGTTTTTTGCAACCATTTCCACGCCGGTTCACCCTGGGTCGTATCGAACCGCAAGTCCAGCGGCCCGGAAGCCTGGTAACTGAATCCGCGGTCATCCGCAGCCAGTTGATCCGAAGACAATCCGATGTCCAACAGGATCCGATCGACACGTTCAATACCCAGATCATCCAGCACGCTTCGCATTTGCGCGTAGCTCGCATGAACCAACTGGCAATTCGGGGCTTCCAGCTTCTTCGCAGCCCAGCCCAGCATGTAGGGATCCCGGTCCAGACCGATCAATCGTCCCGTGGGACCGATTCGCTTGAGAATCTGAGAGCTGTGTCCTCCCGCACCAACGGTCCCGTCGACCACAGTCAACCCGGGTTGCAAGTCGAGATGCTGTAGGACCTCTCGTAGCAAGACAGGGATATGAACGGCCTTCGGGGTTCGTTCGGGGAAACTTGTCGAGTCGTTCATTGTTGGGTCAGTATGTCGGGAGACGTGAAGGAACTCAGAGCGCTCGCAACAACAAAAATGCAGGTGAGCCGGGTGCCGCAAGGCCCCGGACAATTCGATTATCTCGCCGATTACTCGGTCCGGGGCCTCACGGCACCCGGCTCACTTGGTTCGTTGTTTGGGGTATTTTTTCCTCATCGCGCTGTAAATCAAATCGACATTGTAACCACTCGCACGCCACCGGGCTCGCACCGCTAAACCTTGACTAACCCGCAGACTCCTCGCGAATCCTTGGTACAATTGGATTGGATTGCCCCGCAGTCATCGCAGGTACAGATCGGACAATTGCGACGCGACCACGCAGGGCCGATTTTCTGGAGCTTGCGGAACGATCTTTAAGACACGGCCCGACGAGTTCGTTGGGGCGGTGGCGGGTTCGTACCGTCTGAGAGTCCGGGCTCGGTCAGACCAATGACAAAGGTGTTTCGAATGGCTTCCGTGTTGCGACGCGTGCTGGCGGGTTGGCTGGTGTGGAGCATGATCGGCTGCGCCGCGGCCTCAGTCTGGGCTCAAGAAGCGACCGCCGACCCGGCTGCCGCGGCTCAACCTGCAGCAGCGGATGGTGCCGCCAAAAAGCCGCCCGCGGATTCTCCACTGGTGGTTGAGCCGAAAACGCCGGAAGAGATCTTTGAGGCTGTCGTGCTGATGGTCGATCTGGTCCGCCCAGATGTGGCCAAGCTCTACCTGCAGAAATTCATGGAAACGGATCCGCCGGATGATCTTCTGCTGGCACTCCGTGAAAAGTATGGCCCCGGCGTCTTCTTGAAGCTCTCGAATATCAAAGACCTGCAACCGTTGTCGATTGAATTGTTGAATCGCAACAATGCCGCATTCGCGAGGTTTGCTCAAGATCCGGCTCGTTTGGATGCGTTGTTGAAGGACTTGGTCAGTGGCACGGGAGCTCAGAAAACGGCCGCCCAGTTTCAGATGCAGACGGCCGGAGTCCACGTCGTACCGGCCCTGATCAGCGCCTTGGGAAATCCCCTCTACGCCGAATCTCAAAACGCCCTTGTGGAGATGCTGGCACTCATCAGAGACGGAGCCGTGCCTCCCCTGGAGGCCGCATTGACCGCACCGAATCCTCGGGTTCGACTCGCTGCGATTCAGGCTCTAGGCCTGATCCGAAACCCGGGAGCGATCCCGCATTTATTGCGGTTTGCCGGGCAGACTGCACCCTCGGAAGAGAAAGCGTCTGCATCCAAAGCGATTGCCACCATTCTGGGATCTCCCAGTATCGCTGCGACCCAAAGCAGTGGCGTCGCCAGTCGGTTGATTCAGCAGGCTCGGGACTACTTCAACTCCAAAGTCGAATATATCGCCGACACGGACAAACTGGTGAGCACCTGGGTCTGGAGCGATCAGCTGGGTACCGTTCAGGAACGTCGCGTGCCCCCCGCTCAGGCCGCGTTGCACGATGGTTTGTTCTTCGCGAAGGCGGCCTTGGACGTGGCCCCTGAGCAACTGGATGTGCAAACGTCGTACTTGACAATGTTGCTGGCTCAGGAGGCTGCGATTTCGGGGATCGGCAAGCCCATCAAGGCTGGTCCGGGCACGGTTCATGATCTGGCCTCTTCGCTGGGACCGGACGCCGTTTCTCGTTCACTCGACGAAGCTCTGGAATGGCGACAAACTCCAGCGGCACTCGCCGCGTTGCAAATCCTTTCGAAGATTGGCACGGTCCAACAGGTTCGCAACGTTTCGGGCAGACAATCCGCACTACAACGAGCCCTGAACTATCCCAACCGACGCATCCAGTTTGCGGCCGTACAAACAATTGTTGCCCTCGACCCCACCACGCGTTACCCGGGGACGGACCGCGTCATCGCCGTGCTCGGTAAGGGACTTACGCAGGCCGAAGCCACCCAGCACCGTGGTCTGGTTTTAGACTCTGTGATTGAACGCGGCCAGACGCTGACCGGGTTCCTGCGAACGCTGGGTTACGAGCCCAGTCTGGTTCGAACTGGCCGAGATGGTTTTAAGGTTGCCGCCACGGAACAAGAGGTTGATCTGGTCCTGATCGATGCGAATATTCAGCGTTGGGCTTTGTCCGAAACGATCGCCAATTTCAAGGCCGACCCCCGGACGAAAGACGTGCCGATCGTGATTTACGGCTCGTCCTTAAGCGAACGCAGTGGCCGGGTACAAACCCAGCAATACCGCAACGTGTTCTTCATTCAGGAACCAAGTGCGGCCGAGGATTTGAAAGAACAGATCTCCGGCTTCATGGAGCGCCAAGTGGAAGCCCCATTGACTCCCGAGGAGCGATCATCCAAGGCGGTGATCTCATCCGAATTGCTGTCTTTCCTGACCTCTGGTCAACGCCGGGCCGTGTATAACTTAACGCCCATTGAGCCACAGTTGGTGACCGCGGTTGAGAACACTCAACTGGCCCCATGGCTGCTGCCGGTGCTCGGAGCACTGCCCACACTACAGGCTCAGTCGCGAATCGCCAGCCTGGTTGGAGACGACGGCTTTCCCATGGATGTGCGGACGATTGCCGCAAAGGAATTGACACGGCACGTGCGACAACACGGGCTACTGATTGCGACCGAACAGGTGCAGGCCCTGCATCAAGTCTGGGACCAATCATCCAATGGCCCGCTGCATGCTGAGCTGTCATCCCTGATGGGTCTCTTAAAGCCGAATTCCACACTGATCGGAGAACGCCTGAGAGGCGCAGCCGTGAATCAACCACCGACCCCAGAACCGGCGAAGCCATAGTCGTTGATCGCTCCGCGATCGATACGCGGGCGCAGTATCTGCGCGGGATAAGATCCGACCATCAGTCGTAACGCGACAGCGTCCAGGTCGGCGTATTCAGAACGGTCCGCTTTGTCCCTGACTCCGAACCGTTGACGATCGCGTTTCAACTGAACTTGCAGGTCACAATAAGACGTGGCATTGCTCACGCGTTGGGGTGAAATTCACCATTCGAATTGCTCCAAGCTGGACGCTGGCGCGTTACGACTGAGAATCTTAAGTCGCGCGACCCGTTCCATGGGCTCCCGTATCGATCGCAGAGCGATCAACGACAATCATACAGTCGCGCTCAACGCCACAATCTCGCGCATGTAGTCTAGTACTCCCTGGCTGTCGACTTCCACCATCACATCGATATTGGGCTGCGTCCGCGAAAAACGCCGGCGGTCCGCCACGGTCGTTCCCCAAGTGAGCCGGCCTTCCGTTTCGATATCGATGGCCATTGGTTCGCTACGAAACAAATCCGGTCGCGAAATCGCCGTCAGGGCCACGACGTCGCGCGGCAGGATGCCCTCCATCCCCAGGCAATGGTGATAGGCCCGGAAGGCAAACGGTAAGATACCCCGCAGGAACTTGACCGACTTAGAAACCCCGGTCCCGGTCACGCGTTCGAATTGATCAATCGTCAATTCGACGCAATTCGTCACATCGAGCGGAACCAATGTCTTCGTGGCTGGGGAACGGAGCACTCGACGAGCCGCTTCGGGGTCACGGAACATATTCTGCTCAGCCATCGGCGTGGCATCCCCACCGACACCGATAGCGCCCCCCAGGCAGACCAATCCACCCAGCAGAGACATGAATTCCGGCATCCGCTCAATGGCCGCCGCTACATTCGTCAGGGGCCCCAAGGTAAGCAACGTGATCGAATTAGGATATTGCTTGACCAAGTCCGTCAATACCTTGGGCGACTCGTGAGCCCGATGTAGTTCGGCAATCGGGATTTCGCAGTCACCCAGGCCGCTGGGACCGTTCAATTTGGCCAATTGCTCGAGAGCCGAAACGGGATGGTCCCGACCTTCCGACTCAATCGCACTGCCGACTCGCGGCAGCTTGGGAGGATCCAGTTGCGCAAGAATTCCATGCAGGTTTCGTGTCGCATCTTTCGCCGAGACGCACCCCGCCACCGCCGTAACAGCCAGCAGATCGATTTCCGGATCGAGCAGGGCGAGCAAAATCGCCAACGCATCGCCAATCCCTGGATCGGCGTCGATAATCAGTTTTCGCTGAGTCATTAATGAGACTCCTTCCACAGTCGTCAGGCGATTTCCATAATGACGCACGCTGAATGGGATTTCAGGATGCCTTGGAACGCTCGACGACTTCCCTGGTTTCAGAATTCACAAGGTCTGACTCGTGTTGGCCCACGAGCAACTCGAACGTCCGGCTAGATGAATGATTGAGATTTAGGACGGACAATTCTGTCCGTTTTCTAATGTGCCGGACAGAATTATCCAGCCTACCGATTCAGGCAATTTATTTTGAAGCAACTCTATCACTGATTGTACCGCGACACGGCGCGCGGTCAAATCGGTCCACCGACCGGTTGACTCTCGTCCTGATTGATGCCATCCTGACTTCACGCTCCGTAACCTGACTCTCCAGAGTCGGGCGAATTTCACGCTGGAAGATCAACCGACTCGAAGAGTCAGGCTATATCACCTCGCGCCGCATAAAGGCTGGTCAATATGCAGGAAGTCATCGAACACGCTTTACATCATCTGGTGGACCGACAAGATTTGAGCGTCGATCAGATGCGGGCTGTGATTTCCACCATCATGCAGGGCCTGTCGAGCGAAGTCGAAGTTGCCGCCTTGCTGACGGCCCTCAGGGTGAAGGGGGAATCGGTCGCCGAGATCGCCGGTGCCGCTCAGGCCATGGTGGACCACGCGACCCCGATCGACACCCAACGCACGGGCCTGCTGGACACCTGCGGAACTGGGGGCGATCAACTCCATACGTTCAACATCAGCACCACCACGGCCTTCGTGGTGGCCGCCACGGGGGTCCCGGTGGCCAAACATGGCAACCGCAGCGTTTCCAGTACCAGCGGGGCAGCGGACGTCCTCGAGGCCCTCGGGGTCAACATTCAACTGACTCCCGGGCGGGTCGGCCAATGCGTCCGCGAGGTCGGCCTGGGATTCTGCTTCGCGCCTCTGCTGCATAGTGCAATGAAACACGTCGGCCCGATTCGCAAGCAGTTGAAATTCCGCACCATTTTTAATCTGCTGGGACCGCTCACAAATCCCGCGCGGGCCGAGTTCCAACTCATCGGAACGGGGCGCATCGAGACAGCGGAAAAGATGGCCCATGCCCTCACTCTGCTGAATCGCAAGCATGCCTGCGTGGTGTGTGGAGCCGGTCAGTTGGATGAAGTCGCCTTGTGGGGGACGACCACCGCATTCGAAGTTCGCGAGCAAACCGTCACGCGCCACGCCTGGACGGCGGCCGATTTCGGACTACCAGAATGCCATCCGGACCAGTTACGAGTGACCTCGCCGCAGCAAAGTGCCGAGGTGATCCGAGGCATCCTCAACGGAGTTCCCGGCCCCGCCCGAGACATCGTCATCGCGAACTCAGCCGCAGCACTGTGGGTTGCCGAGCGCGCATCTGATCTTCATTCAGCCGCCAAGCAGGCAGCGACAGCGATCGATTCAGGAGCGGCTCGAGGCGTCTTGGAGCGGTTGATCGAGATGTCAAATCAACCGAGTTAGCGTGGCACGGGATGCTCACTCCGCATCGGGCTTCGTCTTCAGCGAACGCTTCGACTTGGGAGTCTTTGCCTCAACAGGCGGCACTACCGGAATACTGGCGTCCGAATTCTTCCGCTTGAGCTTCGGAGTTGACGGAACTTTGGGTGCAGCGACAACCGGAGTGGCTTCCACCCAGGCAGGGGCTCGCTTCTCGCGAAATGCCGCAACCC
Organism: Planctomycetaceae bacterium; assembly: GCA_028291605.1. Classification (GTDB taxonomy): domain Bacteria; phylum Planctomycetota; class Planctomycetia; order Planctomycetales; family Planctomycetaceae; genus JAKFVC01. The sequence goes on from JAQGHS010001026.1 coordinate 9,707, forward strand.
CAGCCGCCGGTTCACCGGACGCATAGCAGGCGCCAAACTGGCGGGCCTCGCGAGCCAAAGCCTTCTTCAAACTAGATCGCGTCAATTGCGAAATCAACCGTTTCGCCCGCTTCAACGCCTGGGGACCACGGCTCAATAGCTTTTCGACGAGTGCTTCTACTCCCGACTCTAGACCATCGTCAGGAAAGATCTGATCGACCAAGCCGAGATTCAACGCGGCCTCGGCCGAAAACAATTCCGCGGTCAGGATGATCCGCCGCGCAACGGGAGCACCCAGCAGCAATGAACTGCGAACCGTGCCTCCCCATCCCGGAATTACTCCCAACGAAGTCTCCGGTAATCCGATCCGTGCGCTGGTCGCCGCCAACCGAAAGTCACAAGCCAGAGCCAGCTCGCACCCCCCGCCCACGCAGGCCGCCTGAATGGCGCAGATCGTCACCGCGCGGAGCGACGCGATCTCATTCATCAGTTTCTGTCCTGCCTCAGCAAACAACTGGGCAGTGTCCTGACGTAACCCTTGCAGTTCAGCTAGATCGGCACCTGCCAGAAATGTTCGTCCCCGGGCCTCGAAGATGATCACGCGACACTCTGGATCGTGATCCAACTTGCCAATGATGTCGCTCAACAGACGCCGCGTATCGGCCGAGAGGATGTGAATTTCATTGGAAGCTTCAAACCGGATGCGCGCAATCGGTCCGGATTGATTCAGAATGACATTAGTAGGCATGGAGGAATTCCCAGCAGCAGAGAGATGGCCAATCCCCCTATCTTACCAATTTCGTGGATCAAAGCGAGCGACGTGGCATGACTCTTCAGAGTCGGGCGACAAAGCCACGTAGTATCGCGTCAACGATGAAAGCACAAAAAAACTCCACCCGGACGGATGGAGTTTCTGAATTCATTCGAATCGCTGAATCGGCTGCAATTTCACTGACTATTCGTCCTTCTTCTCTTCAGCTTTGTCTTCCTTCTTTTCCTCTGCTGCTTTCTTTTCCGCTGGCTTTTCTTCAGCCGCTGGCTTTTCCTCAGCCGCAGGTTTCTCTTCTGCGGCGGGCTTTTCCTTGGGAGGTGCGGCAGAGTCGGCCGCCGGCTTTTCACCCGACAAGGCGTTGCGGGCGTCAAACGTCTTGCGCAGCCGAGAAATCGGGTACATCTGAATCAGCTTGCCGTTGTAGACCAGGCGGCCTTTGTCGTCCTTGGACAACTTCAGCTTGATCTCTTCGGTGGCCAGATCGGCATACAACGCGGCGAATGTCTCGGGGTCGACACCGCGGCCCGTTTCAAGATCTTCAACCGCATTCAAACCACCGCTCAGGACGCCGAACGAGTTCGTCGTCTTGGTGGCGGAAACATACAGAGATTCGGTTTCCAATGCTTCCTTAGCCACTTTAAGGGCTTCGAATGCCGCA
>JAQGHS010001036.1 GCA_028291605.1 Planctomycetaceae bacterium
GAATTCGCCGTAGGATAGGCATCCTGCCTGTCCGTTTCTGCTTGGTACGGACAGGCAGGATGCCTATCCTACGAGTACGAATTCCACTCTAAAACAAGTCTTGGAAAATCTCATCGAGAACGGAGTCGGACGCCAATTGAACTTGAGCGTGATGCGACAACCGATGCGCGTGATGACCGTGACGCGTCCGGCCTGAGTCACCAGAACCATTTCCGTCCGTTGTCGATGTGCTGGAGCTGTCGCCCAGATTGCCGAATACCGCGTCGGTCGTCGTGGAATCGATGCCACCTGGAGTCGTGACTCCCGATGAAGTCGGCACTTGAGTTACCGGTCCGGTCGCAATGTTCTGAATGGTGGCCGACTTGGAAGTGACGCCAAGCTTGTTAACCCCTGGCGAAAGTTGGACTGTATCCCAGTCAGCTGTTCCACCATACGTCCTGAAGGCAATTCCACCTGATGTGATCGCCGTGCTGGTCCCCGAGACCGACTGCAACTGTGTCGTACCGTTACTATCGTAGACCTTGCCGACAATGCTGCCAGTCGCGCCCCAGTTGACTTCGAGCCGGTACCAATGGTTGGCTTGCCAGGTCTCAGTCGATGACGCGATGGTTGCCGCGCCGTAGCCGGCATTGTTCACTAACAGGAGTTGGTTCGTGGACGCGGACGCCACGATCGACAGTGTTCCATTCCCTGTGGCGCCGAACCCAAAAGCTGCGGTTCCGGTCGCAGCCCCCACAAACTTGACCCACACCGAAACTGTGTCACCCTGCTTGACCTGGGTGGTTGAATCGTTGCGAAAGACCCAGTCAGTACCACTGTAGTCATACAGGCCGTAACTGCCATCGTGTGCGGACGTGGTAGTCGTCTCGACTGACGAAAACCGGCTGCCCAGGTAGTAGTAGTTGTCCAAGGACCAGTAACCGAACGCCTCCAGCACTGTGCTCGCGGAGGCGACATTGAATGTGCCCGACGTCGCGGCGCTCAATGTTCCCGAACGAGCCACAAGTGTGTAGCCATTTCCCAATTGATTGAGCGACAGGTTGTTGAAGGTCGCCATCCCGGCCACGACTTTGACGGAAGTCGTTCCGCTCAGTGCCGCACCACTGGGATTAGTTCCAATGGCAATTGTTACGGTATCCAGGTTGTCGCCGGTGAGCACATTGTTGTAGGCGTCGACAATCTGTACGGTGACCGCCGGGCTGATTGTCGAGTTCAGTGTGGTGCTTGTCGGAGTTTGGCTGAAGATCAGATGATTGGCTGCTGCGGGTGTCACCAGGATGATTGCGGTGCCGGTCAACGAGCTGCTGGCAGTGTCGGTGGCCTTAATGTTCTGGCTGCCGGCAGTCTTGAGTGTCACACTGCTGAAAGTGTGCACGCCACTATCCGTAGTTGTAAACGTGTAGTTGCCGGGAATGATTCCCGCAACGTCGGAACTTGTGAAATGGACGGTTCCTCGATAACCCGTCACAACATTGTTGGAGGCATCTAGCGCCTTGACCGTAATGCTGAATCCAGCACCAGCCGTACTGGATGCTGCCGCGGTGATCACAAAGTGCGTTGCCACTGGCGTCGTCGGGGGCGGCGGAGTGGTCGAAGAACTCCCCACCAGACCGCTGACCACCAGGTTCGCGATCGGCGAACCGCGTCCGGTCACCAGGTCATAGCCCGCCTGGGCATTGTATCGGGTGGTGCCTGTGCTCGAACCGCTTGTCACATCATGAAAATCGGCCGCGGGCAGCGTGTAAAGTTTCGGCAAGGTCTGGGTGATCCCGTCCAGCGAACCCAGTCCCGCCAGAGCCCGGCCTTGATCGGCAATAGCAATCAGTCCGGCCCATTGCGGCGCAGCGGCGCTCGTCCCACCATACTGACTCCAGGGCGCGCTACTCGAATTCCCGTAAGAATCGTAGACCGAGACTCCCGTGTTGGGATCCGCATCGTAGGCAACGTCAGGTCCGGTGCGAGCGGTAGTCGATTGAGTCACCACCCCCTTCTGATAAGAGGGCTGCGATTCATATTTGCTCGGGCCGCCCCCGCTACCGCTCCACCCGGATTCGCTGAGGTAACTGCCGTTGCTGGAGACATTCAGTGTGGTGCCGCCTACAGAGACCACATTCGGCGAGGAGGCGGGATATTCGGCGGGAGCCCCGTCATCTCCGCTCGAGACGAAAAACGTCACTCCGGGATGGCCGGCCGGAGTGGTGAAATAACTGTCGTAGCTCGTTTCGCCGGAGAATTCGCTGCTCCCCCAACTCATCGATACGGCAACCACGCCGCTGGCATGCCGGGCATAATCAACCGCAGCCATCAAGTCGGAGAGAGATGAACTTTTCGCTTCGACGAGCAGGATCTTGGCGCCTGGAGCCACGGCATGTGCCCATTCGACATCCAGGGCAATCTCACCGGCCCAGCCGACATCCGCTTTGGGCAGGGTCGTTCCGCCAGTCTGATTCACCTTGGTAAAGACGGGATCTGGCAGTCCGAACTGCAAGTCGAACTGATGGAGATCGCTGGCAATATTCGGATCATCGTACGCATCGACAATTGCGATTGTTGTTCCGGTCCCATCACCCGCGATGGTCCCGTTGGCAAATGTAATACTATTAAAACCATATGCCTGGCGAATCTGAGCCGGAGACAGGCCGGTCGGCCCGGAGCTCGTTCGCGGTGACGCCGCATCCGTGACCTCATAATGAGGTTGGACAATGATGTCCTGATCGGCAGTGGTCGCCGACAGCAGAATGCGTGTTTCCAAAGACTCGACTGTGACAGTATGGTCAAATGTCCAGTTTCGACGACGGCTTTTCTGCAAAATATGCGAGACTTGCCCCAGCCAGGAACGCAACATAAGTGTACTCGACAGCAAGATGACAGTGGTCTGAATTCAGCCCGCGGACCAACAATCCCTGTCCGGAAAACCATATAAGCAGCAACGGCCGTCCGGCCTCGCGCCGATATCTTGTGCGCGATCGTCCTTGAAAGAATGTTCGCTACAATCAACACGGACCCCGCCACCGTGGAGTGCGAAACAGTCTGCTCCCCCTACCTCGCCGCAATTATAGCATCAAGTTTCGCGACTGGAATAACTTCTTATTGCGATAACTTGAAGAAATAAACGCATACGGGGCTTGGAGATGGACTGACGGGTAGAAGCTAACGATAAATTCATCCCAAAAGCTACTGAAGCGGCGCCACCCAAGTCAAGCTGAAATTTCAATAACGACAAGCAGTCTTTTTAGTCGGGCTACACGTACTGTCGGCTCAGCATCTCCGCGGCCGTTTCATCGAGCTGCTCTGAGCAGCGAACTTCTTCAAATCGTGCCAGAAGATCCTCGGGCGAGAGCCGTTGCTTTTCTGCACCCTGGAAATCGTGCAGCACCCGGCCCTGCACCATCATGATCAGCCGGTCGCCGAGATTTGCGGCCTGATGCATGGAATGGGTGACCATCATCGTCGTCAACTTGTCTCGTCGAATCATTTCTTCCGTCAGCCGGATGACTTGATCTGCACTTTTGGGATCCAGAGCCGCGGTATGTTCGTCGAGCAACAGCAGATCGGGTTTGAGGAGTCCCGCCATCAGCAGCGTCAAGGATTGTCGCCGGCCGCCGGACAGGCTGCCGATGGCATGATCCAGACGGTCTTCCAATCCCAAACCCATCGCGCGGACCCGTTCATACAAATCCGTTTTGACCGCTGACCCCAGCGCCCACCCCAAGCCACGAGCCCGCCCCCGCTTCGCTGCCAGGGCCAGGTTCTCCGCAATCGTCATCGAGGGGGCCGTGCCGCTGAAGGGATTTTGGAAAACGCGGCCGATGAATTGGGCGCGCCGGTGTTCGGGCCAGCGAGTGATCTCGTGCCCCTTCAGCTTCAGCCGACCGGTATCCACGATAAAGCTGCCCGCGACGGCGTTTAATAAGGTCGATTTTCCCGAGCCGTTCGTGCCGATGACAATCACAAACGAACCGGGCTCGATCTTCAGACTGACCCCACGCAACGCACGCACCTCGTTCGGAGTGCCGGCGTGGAATGTCTTCGCGATATTTTCAATTTCCAGCATGAGAAAGATTTCTTTGTAGGCCGGTCAGCGACCCTTTACGTTGTTGCCATTCGTTTTCGAAGGTGGGTTATGGCATCTGGCAGAACTAAAGCCGCGAATACAAAGACCGCCGTGACCAGCTTGAGATCGTTCGGGTTGAGTCCCCACCGCAGGGCGATCGCGACGAGCAGCCGGAACAAGATCGAACCCATCACGGCTCCGACAAGTAACAATCCAATTTGCCTCGATCCGACCAGCGATTCGCCAATAATGACGCTGGCGAATCCCCAGACGACCATGCCGATACCCATCTGGACGTCGGCAAAACCTTGATACTGCACCAGTAGAGCCCCCGCCAGCGCGACTAATGCGTTGGAAAGTGCCAGCCCGAACGTCATCATCCAGCCGACCTCGACGCCGAGCGCTCGAATCATTTGATCGTTGTCGCCGGCCGCACGCATGGCCAGCCCGAGATTGGTGCGGAAGAAGGCGTACATCAGCAACGCCACGCTACTGATCAGCCCGGCTACCATCACGACAACGCAGATATCTTGAACCGAGACTTCCCAGCGGCCGAAGGACCACTTCGCCTCCGAAGAGGCAAAACTTTGAGCGAAGGTGACCAGCGTCGATTCTTTCATCAGGGGGAGATTGCTCTTACCCATGACTCGCAGGTTCACCGAGTACAGGCCGGTCATCACCAGAATTCCGGCCAGCAAGCCGTTGATTTGAAAGCGTGTTGCCAGGATGCCGGTTGTTGTGCCGGCAATGGCGCCGGCAAAGAAGGCCATCAGTGTCGCGAGCCACGGGTTCCAACCCGACGCCAGCAAGATGGCCGCCACCGACCCTCCCAGCGTGATTGAACCGTCGACGGTCAGATCGCGGAAGGACAGGACGCGGAAGCTGATCAGCACTCCCAGGGCTAGCAGAGATAAGATCAGCCCCATCGTGAATGAGCCAACGAGTAACGTCATGTTACGCTCCCTCCTGCCGTACCGTCGCCACGGGACTGATCCAGCAGGCTCCGCGAACAAACTCGCTCTCGCCGCAGCCAATAATCGGCCGATCGTCGTGCAGCAAATGCAGCACGCCTTGCAGGTCTTCGGATTCAAACAAAGTCGTCACCGTTTCTTCCAGGTTGAGCTTGCGCTTCTTGAAGGGACGATAGGAAAACACGGCCGCGTGAAAATGTCCGGAAATGACCGATTGCGGCCCCAACGGACGCAATAACGAGCCGAGTCGATCCTGTTGCGACGCAGCACCTCGCGCGGCCACACCCACGATGAGAGCGAGCGAATGCGGGAAAACGCGTTCGGGGCTGAAGGAGAGCCAGCGCCGCACTTCGGGATGAGCAAACTTATCCGCGGACCCCTCGTCCGCCACTGCGGGCGAACGTCGTAGCGAGGCCCCCACCAGCCCTGCCGTTTCCGCGAGGAAGACCATGCCGGCGAGATTGCTTTTGGATAGATTCAACGACTGCTCGACCAGCTTGGAAAAGGAGATTTTCTCGGAAGGATCGTGAGGTTCGAAACGGTGTTGCAGGGCGAAGTCGCCCTCACAACGCAGACCGTAAAGCATCTGCACGGTGGGGACAAAATCTCCCGTACCCCGTTGATAATCGGCCTTGCCGGTCCCGTTCGTGGGCAGTTGAGCTGCGGAACCTCCCACTGCGAGAAACTCGCCGAAACGGTTCGCACAGTCAGAGAAATCACTGCCGAAAGCTCCCTGCCCCAAGCCAAAGCTGTTCTCGGGAAAGGGATGCGGTTGGCACTGTTGGCTGCCGTAGGTTGCATGGGCCAGGCGATCGGGTTTGCCAATCACCTGGGCCGTCAACGTGGCCTTGGGTTCAATGTCGTAGACTTCGAACAGCATCCCCCCGAATGCCGCAAAGCGAAATTCGGGCATCACCGTGCTTTGAAAACGGGGCGCCGCCTTGGGAAGTTTAGCGGGATCAATCAACAGCATCTTGGCGAGGCCGGTGAGACGGATGACTTCGGAAACCTGCGGAGCCGCGGTCCCGATTCCGAAGAAACCATGGATCGCCTGGAACTGCTTGTGGGCTCGCACCAGGGCCCCAATGCCGGCCGAACTGAGGTACTCGACCTCTGTCAAATCCATGATGATCGAATGCGACCCGTTGCGAATGGCCTCGTCCAGGGCCTTCGACAGGTGCGCAGACCACTCGTTGTCGAGTCGGCCGACGACTCGCATTTGCAGGTACTCACCATTAACTTCCGTGCTAATCTGCATGGTCTGGCGTACTTTCGAAAATTACTCCTCAATCACGCGATCGGCCGACTTCAGGAACTCGGCGGACAGTGTGATGCCGCAGACTTTGGCTGCGGATTTGTTGATGATCAGTTTGCTTGTACCGGCTTGATGGAAGGGAATGTCGGCAGTTTTCTCACCCCGCATCACGCGGGCCGCGATCAACCCCGATTCGACGCCCATGTCGTAGTAGTCGCGAGTCAGGACGACCAGCGCACCCTGCGGTGCACTCCCACCGAAGAATCCGAATACGGGAACTTTCGCCTTGTTCGTCGCTTGAATCACTGTAGGAAAGCTCGATCCAACCAGATTAGAGTTCGCCAGGCAAATCAGATCGACCTGATCAGCCATCAGTGACTGGGTGACCTCCGAAACGTCCGACGAGGAGTTGACCCCCAACGCCAGCAATTCATAATTCGCCTTCTTGGCAGCGTCGACCAGCAGGCTGTGATTGAAGACCGAGTTCACCTCGGCAGGAGCGAAGATGGCTCCGACACGTTTAGCCTGCGGAACGAGCTTGCGGAGGATGGGCATCATGGCCGCCACATCGTTTGCACCATAGCAACCGGTGAGGTTCGCCAGATGGGCATGATCGCTGGTGCCGACTCCTGCGGAGAAGGGATTGGCGACCATCGTGAAGACAATCGGCGTCCCCTTCGATCGCTGCACGCAACTCTGCAGGGCCTGCGTAGAAACTGTCAGTAACAAATCCGCGCGGTCGGCAAGTGCGGCATCGACCATGCCGTTAAGCGCCGACATGTCTCCCTGCGCATTCGAGGGTTTCAAAACAAAGTCACGCCCCTCAACCAATTGGGCCTTCTTGAGTCCGTCGCGCAGGCCCCGTTCAGCTTCTTCGGCATCCGGCGAGTTCACATAACTGAGGCTGCGGAGTTGCCAAGTTCGATTTAATGGCGGCAACTTCTTGGCTGTGGGGGGAGGCGCTGATTTCGTGGGATGTTTTTCGTGCAGTCCCTGGGCATCAATGTAGGCATCGGCCTTCGCGAGTACATCTGCAGGAATCGACCAACCTTCCTGCAGGCCCTCCAGTGCAACCTTATTGACGATGAGCTTCGGCGGGATGGCCAACTCAACCGGCAGTTTTGCGATTGATTCGCCTGAGATCACGCGTGAGGCGAGTTTTCCCGTACTGCGACCGACCTCGTAATAGTTCGCGCCGACATCAAACAAGGCACCCTTCGATGCATTGCCCGGCATGCACGTGCAAATGGGAATGCGGGCCGCCCGGGCCACTTTCACGACCGTATCGATTGCCGCCAGGACCGTCACGTCACCGCCAATCCAGAGCGTATCCACGCGCTCGGCGATCGATGCGGCGGCTTCTTTGACACCGGCGGTATTTTCGACGGTGACTTCGATCAACTCGAAATCCATGTCTTTACAAGCTTTTCGAGCCAGTACGGTACAGATTTCCGAATTGATCTCGGCCGGATTCCAAATGACGCCGATCCGTTTCAAGTTGGGATTCAACTGCTTGGCCATCTGCAGTGATTGAGCGACCGGTTGCAGAGTCCCGATCCCCACCATATAGGGAGGATGATCCAGAGGATCCTGCCCCACCCCGACACCGGCCTTTGTGGGATCGGAAACACCACCAAAAATATGCGGTACGTGGCGCTGCCGATTGGCATTGGCCACAGCCTGGAGCGAGGTGGTGGTCAGCGTGATGATGTATTGATATTGCCCGCCGGTCAGTTCCTGCGCCATGGCGTTCGCGGTCGCCATATCCCCTTCGGCATTAAACCGCTTCAATTGCAAGTTCTGCCCGTCGGCATAGCCGTTCTCAGCCAGTCCATCAATGATGCCCGCGGCGGCCTCATCCAAGATCGGTTGTGAGGCCATCTGCATCAAGGCGACGGGAATGGGAGGCGCGTACGCGGCCGTTTTTGAGGATCCGGCCGGCTTTCGTCCTGGGCGTCGCGGCGCATCGGAGAACAGCAGTATGGCTGACGCCACCGCAATCAGAGACACACCCAATGACAACCGTTTGATCGTATGACCCATCGCGCCAATTCCTCCGTGGCGGCATGGTACGTGGGGAAGTGTCTTGCTTTCAATGGAGAGTCGCCGATCAAAGTTCGGTCGATGGGAGGGTGAGGCTCCTGCCGAACCGCAAGCGTCTATCGGACGTCGCAAGACTACGCGGCTCGGCGGGGTACCCTCTGGGTCCCTCACCCTCCCATCAACCGAATTCCCCAGTCCCCCTAATCGTCATTTCCCCTCAACCGGACTCAGTCGCTGATTCAGCAAAAACGTCAGCAACGCCCGCAGGTCCGCCTCGTTCAACTGTTCGGAAACGTTGGACGGCATAGGAGACAAATTCGACAGCCGAGATTCCTCAATATCATCCAGCGGGATGCGCACTTCTTTCCCCAGATTGTCGCCCAGGATCAGTGCCTTCCCTTCCTCCCGCAGCTTGAGCCCGGTAACGACGACGCCATCTGTCTTGGCAATGATCGTCGCCCGAAACGCGGCATCGACATTGCGATTGGGATCGAGGACATCCTCAATCAAGCGCTCCAGGCCGCGGTTGCCGACGCCATCTAATTGTGGCCCGACCTTGCCTCCTTCGTTATTGATCCGGTGGCAGGCCGCGCAGATCTTCTTGAAAACGGCGGCGCCCGCTTCGGGTGATGATTTGTTGGCGATGAAACTGCTGGCGAGTTTGGCCGTCAACTGTTTGAGACGTTCGTCCGCGGCCGGAATGCCTTGAGTCAACTCTTTGATCCGTTCTTCGCGTTTGGCAATCGGGAGGTTGTTCAAGCGGTCCAAGACGGGTTTGTCCTGCAGCAACCGAGCCGACGCCTTGCCCTGAGAAATCAGGCTGAAGAGCATCTCGCCACCTTGTCGCGTGCTGGTCATCGCCAAGGCAATTGGCTGTTGCAGCGGGCCGGGAGCAGTTCCCAAGGCTGTCGCGAGGGCCAACAATGACGGTTGAGTGTTGATCGGCCCCAGCAACTGAGCCGCCACTGTTCGCAGTGCGGCCGGTTCGTTAGCGTTCTGGACAACGGCGATCAGCGCAGCCACTGCGGCCGTGCGATCCAGATTCACTCCCGCTTGGGCCGCGGCGATTCTGACCGGAGTGTCCGCCCGGCTGCTCTTTAGCTGTGCGACCATCGGCCCCGCGAGCTGCTTCAACTGCAGCTGGTCGGCCACTTGAATCGCCGTCACCAGCGACCTGTCGACGAAGGCGAACCCAACGACCGGATTGGCTACGACCTCCGGCTCAAATCGCCCGACGGCCAGCCATGCGTACCCGGAAGCCGTCCCCGCATCGACGGCTTCAAACACCCCTTGTTGCCCGGCCCATTTCTGCAGGTCCCAGGTATATTTCTGCGCCACATCATTCCGCGGAGGCAGTTCCCGGGCGACAATCTCACCCGAATCAACCAACCGCAAGCGGACATGATTGACGGGTTCCGGATTCGTCCCCGGCGCGCCGTTATGCCCGCACATCCAGTAAGTCAGTTTGGCGGGAATGACGAAGGGCGCCGAAGTCAAGATGCCGGTCAACTGCTCGCCATTGGCAATACTATCGTAATAGCGAGCATCGCCATTCCCATCGGCGGAATTACGGTGCGTGACACCCCACGGGCTACCAGTGGCTGCATTCACCAGCCCCGGAATCGCGCGATTTTCCCAAGGAGCGGGAACCGTGCGTTGCGGATCGAGCAAGGTCGTCGCCAGGTGCGCCGCCCACCTACCAAGTGCCGAATCTGCAGACAGCTTGGCTCCTCGCTGGGTCAAACCTTCAAATAATGATTGAAACAGCACCGCCTGAAGTTGCACGTCTTTAGGGAATTTTTGTTGCACGAATGCCGCCACTTCGTCGAGACGCGCATTTCCTACATGGCGAGCCACATGCTGCAGGCAGAGCACCACCATCGGCTGATCGACTTCATGTTGCCGAATATAGTCGAACGTAAACCAGGCGGCTGATTCACTGGGGACCGCGAGTGCAATGTCGACAACCTTGGCAAGTTCGTCGCGTTCCAGTTTCACGTTGGCGATCTGGTCGACGGCGGCTGCCGGGCGCAGTTGATCTCGAATGGCAATTCGAGTGGCGTGAATTAACTGTACGTCTCCGGAGGGAGTCGTGTTCCACAATCGCACCAGCGGTTGTAAGTTGGCGGCATCGGGGTGACGGCCGATGGCTTCCACTGCGGCCCGTTGCACGAATGGATCTGAATCGGCGAGTTTCTCTCTCGCTAATTTGGCGATGTCCGCGGTCCACGGATTTGTTTCACCCAACGCTCGCATGAGGTGGATACGAACGAGTGCTTCGGAGTCTGTTGAAAGTCCTTGAATCAACTTTTCATCAAGTTGCCCAAGCCGGAACAACAGCCATAACGCTTGAACCTTTCCCGCTGCCAGTTGCGCTGCCTCGGTGGCTGACGCGTCTGGCTGCAGCAGCAACCGTGCTCGAGTGGGGGCGTCCCTTTCAAATCGCTCTTGAAGGTCCTGGCCCGCGAGATCGCGAACGGTCGTGTTGGCATCCTTAAGGCGTACTACCAACTCATCCAGCGGGAGAGCGTGCAGGTTAGGAACAGCCGGTGCCGGGACTTTCTTGTCGGTGCCCGTATACACAATCCGCCAGATTCGGCCCCGATGACGATCGCGACGCGGATGCTTCAAATCAACTTCATAGTGTCCGATGATCGAGTTATAAAAATCAGAGACATACAGTGCACCGTCCGGGCCAAGTTGCAGGTCGACCGGGTGGAACCACCAGTCATCGCATGTGACGAAGTCCTCAACTTTTTCGACCCATGGGGAAGAACCTCGCCAGTCGAAAGCGTCGCGGTGACTAATATTCGTGACCACATTGCCGACGAACATCGAACCCGTGTATTCCGAGGGAAAATGGTTCCCCGCATAAGCCACGACACCAGCAATCCCGGTCGAGCCGTGATCATTCGAAGTCGTAATCGGGGCATACCCCAAGCCATCATCTTTCTTACCAAAGCTGTCGTAGTAGCCGCCGCGCAGAATCATCGTAATCGGCTTCGAGTGACAGTCGGCGGTAAATCGGTCGCCGCGTGCATCGATGCACATACCAAACGGATTCACCTGGCCCCAAGACAGTTGCTCAATCGCCGACCCGTCCGCTTTGAACCGGTAGGTGTTGCCCGATTGCATTTCGAGAACGACCGGCCCTTCCCCCTTCAACTTGATCTTGGAAGCGTTGCGAAATCCGTGGCAGGCATAAATCCAGCCGTCGTTCCCCAAGCGAAATGCATTCTGATCTCCGTGAGTATCCACGAAGTCGAATGGCCCATAGAGGATCTCTCGCTTGTCAGCTTTGCCATCGTCGTCGGAGTCGGTCAGTTTCCAGATATAGGGAATTGACCAGACAATCGCTTCATTCCCACTGGGAAGTGGCAGAACCCCGATCGGGATGTTCAACTTGTCGGCAAACTTGGTGACCTTGGTCGCTCGCCCATCGGGACCGATCCCGTCGAGCACGGTCAATCCATCACGAGACTGTTCGGAATCCGCGGCGGCAAATGGATACTCAATAGAATGGGTGACCCACAGGCGGCCCCGCGCATCGAAATTCAGATTCATCGGCTTCTGAATATCGGGTTCCGCCGCGACGAGCTGGATCTCAAACCCCGGCCGCAGTTTGAACTTGGTCCGTTCCTGCTGCGCACTGAGCGGTTCCGTGGGAGCCACAGGGGGCCCGGCAAACAGGTCCGAAGCGACCAGCGATAACACCGACAAGCAGACAAGAGCAAACCAACGGGGGCGACCGGCGAGCATGACGAGCGACTCCATGACGGGAATTCATATCATTGGGAGTACGCTAGGATAACACTACTGTCACACGCTTGAAAAGGAGCAAAGATAGTCGTTGATCGCTCCGCGATCGAAACGCGGGCGCAGGTAACGGGTGGCACGTAATTCGGTCATCAGTCGTAACGCGATAGCGTCCAGTTCAGATTTCACGAAACGGTCTGCGTTGCCAGTAATTCCGAACCGTAGAAGATCGCGTTTCAACTGGACTTCGACGTCGTACAGGAGCCTGGCCTAGTGATGGCGTTTGGGGGAAATTGAACGTCATCTTCACGCCGACACCTGGACGCTATCGCGTTACGACTGAAGATCTAACTGTAGTGCCGCCCGTTCAATGCGCCCGCGTTTCGATCGCGGAGCGATCAACGACTTTCATTTCACACACTCAATAAACGCCACCGGCGGATGCGTCGTAAACGGCAGCCAGAAATCCCCGCCGAACTCAGTCATCCCCTGAGGCGACAGCCGGGGTGCGTGCCAGCGAGTTTCCCGAAATCCCGCGGCTCTAAATGCCGCCTCGTGGAGCTCCACGTTGAGATAATAATTCTCAATATCGAACTGCCCATTGTCGAGGAAAAAGGTCCACTTGATCGGCGTGCCCTCGCAAAAGTCACCACGGACAGTCGTCTCAAATCCGTATTGCCGATACGACGGGGCCGAGGAAAACTCCAGGGCGGGATTACTGTTGACTGTGACGAACCGGCCACCGGGTTTCAGACACCGTGCAATCCCCTGTGCCAT
>JAQGHS010001046.1 GCA_028291605.1 Planctomycetaceae bacterium
CACCCGCTCGTTTAACAGAGTCGTGCATTGCTGGCGGCATTGCTGGCGGCATTGCTGGCGGCATTGCTGGCGGCATTGCTGGCGGCATTGCTGGCGGCATTGCTGGCGGCATTGCTGGCGGCATTGCTGGCGGCATTGCTGGGCATGGACATTTGTCCAAAGAAGTCAAAGAAGTCACAAGAACTCAGCGTGCTTGTATCAAGGAGTCGGAATATTTCCGATTTGCAGGGATCAGACCTAACTGGTGATTGTGGCGGAACATCGGGCTTGGCGGATCGAACATGGCAGTGTACCTAAGAACAAAGAATGCAAAGAATTCACGAGAACGCGGCAGGGCATCATGGTCCGTAGGACGGGCAAGAGTGCCCGTCCTACGGCGAACGTTCGAGTGACTGGATCGGACCTGCCAGCGCGAGTCGCGACTGTGTACGTCAGAACAAAGAATTCAAAGAGCGCACGACAATTTCGCGCGGTGGCGTTGTGGAATGACCCGGTCCGTAAGATTGGCACTTCTGCCCGTCTGCCTTGGTGAGTCGAACTCAGAAACGGGCAAGAGTGCCCATCTTACAGCAGAGCGAAGGGACCAAAGGGACCAAAGGGATCAAAGAAGTCAAAGAGTGCGCGAGAATTCGCTGGATGACTGGGGCTCCGAACTGATGTGAGGAAACAGAGGGTGTTACCGGCTGCGTCCCCATTTCTGCCTGGCAATGGTACGATCGGGGGAATGAAGATCGCGAATCCTCGAAAGCAGCCTGAGAGCGCCATGCGAGATCAGCTCAACGATTCACTGGGTACAATCAAGACCACCGCCCTGGGGGGCCTGTTGTTTCTGATTCCCATTGTCGTCAACGGTATCGCGTTAGGGTACGTGTACCGTACGGCGGCGGGTAGCTACCACCATGTGAGACCGTGGGTCCCGTTTGACTCGGCCACGGGTATTGTAGTCGTGTTCTGTCTGGCGATTGTCGTCGTGCTGCTGGCTTGCTTCGCTTTCGGACTCATTGCCAGACGCGCTATTGGGCGTCATTTTTCGCAGACCATTGAGCAGCAGCTGATTAAGGTCTATCCCAAGTACGCGATCTTTAAGGATCTGCTCGCGGGGCATCTCGGTGGAGATGAAAACGTCCCGTCATTGCGCCCCGTGCAAGTCTGGAGCGGGGGCCTCGTTCACCTGGCCTTTGAGGCGGATCGTCTGGGCAGTGGCCTGGTCGTCATTTACTTCCCCGGCGCTCCCGACACCTGGAACGGTTCGATTGCCCTGGCCCCCGCGGAGCACGTGCGGCCGATTGACGTGCCATTTAATCAACTGCTGGGCATTTGCGAGCGACTGGGACGTCAATCGAGTTCGCTGCTCGCTGCTGTGGAATTGGGCCAGGAGGCCAAAGTAAAGGGTGCTGCTGATTCATGGCCAGTGCCCGAACACAAGGCCTCGTCTTAGAACAACTAACAAGTAGACCAGGTTCCTTCTTGAGGTTCTGATGAAGATTCACTTGCAGTATGGAAAAGACGGTCTCGATCTGGATGTCGAGTCGCCGCATGTCACTGTCATTGAACCCAAATTCATGGCTGGGTTGCCGGATGAACGTGCCGCGTTTCAGGACGCCGTTCGTCAACCGATTGAAAGCCGGCCGTTGCGCGAACAGATCAACGCCTCGGACACGGTCGCGGTCGTGATCCCTGACATCACTCGTCCGTTGCCAACCGAACGAATCCTGCCCTGGGTCTTCGAAGAGCTTAGCCATGTCCCGGCAGCGAACTTCGTCATCATTAACGGCACCGGCTCGCACCGTGTTAATACTCCCGCTGAACTGGCCGTGATGTGCGGCGCCGACGTGGCCAGCAAGTACAAGATCGTGAACCACAACTCGCTCGACCCGCAAACGCTCAAGCAGGCGGGCACGGGCGAAGACGGCCAGCCGATTTTCTATAACAAGGAGTATTGCGAGGCCGACAAGCGGATCGTGATGGGCTTCATCGAGCCCCATTTTATGGCGGGCTTCAGCGGCGGCTACAAGGGCATCTTCCCCGCCGTCGCTGACATTAAGTCGATTATGCGTTATCACGACGCCCCCACTATCGGCCATCCACAAAGTACCTGGGGTATGCTGGAAGGCAACCCAACCCAGGCCAAGATCCGCCGCAACGGTTCGCTGCTGAATGTCGATTTCTGCATCAACGTCACGCAGAACAGCAAACGTCAGATCACCCGCTTCTTCTGTGGGCATCCGCTCCACGCACACCTCGCCGGCTGCGCGTTCAGTAAAGAAACCGTCATGATCCCGTGCGATAAACCGTTCCCCATCGTGGTGACAACCAATGCCGGATACCCGCTCGACCAGAATCTCTATCAGGCCGTCAAGGGGATGTCCGCCGCAGCCCAAATTGTCGAGCAGGATGGATTCATCCTGGCGTGCAGCAAGTGCAACGATGGCTTCCCGAACCACGGCAACTTCAAGAAACTGCTGTTCGAAAGCAGCTCCCCGCGCACGTTGCTCGACCGTATTCTGACGCCAGGCTTCAGCATGTACGACCAATGGGAAGCCCAGTTGCTGGCCCTCATCGAACTCAAGGCCCGCGTTGGTCTCAAGAGCGACTTGGACGACGACGACGTGCGGAAGGCTCATCTCGAACCGGTTCACGACCTCGGCCACCGAGTCGCACAAGAACTGGAGAAGCTGGGGCGGGAGGTGCGCATTGCGGTGCTTCCCGAAGGCCCGATGGGGATTCCCTATTTGAGGTAGTCCTTGGTCCTTTGATCTTTGACAATTAGATATGCGCGATCACGATGTGATCAGCGATCCCAGGCGAGCCGGATAGCGTGAGCCCGGGGTTTCTTCCCGTAGGATAGGCATCCTGCCTGTCACTCGCGAAGCGACAAAGGGGCGGACCAAGAAACAGTGGCAATTAAAGCGGCGCTCGCAGGATGAATGGACTTCGGGTTTGTCACTGGAGGTGACAAATGACAGGCAGGATGCCTATCCTACGGACGAAGCCAAAGGAATCCGCACCACAAATTCTGAGCCCAGTCCCTCGCCGGCGCTGTTCGCCGTGACGCTGCCGCCGTGCATGGCGACGAGTCTGCGGACCAGCGAGAGGCCGATGCCCAGGCCGCCCTGGGCTCGGTTGAGACTGCGATCGATTTGCGTGAACATGTCGAAGACGTACGGCAGCATCGCCGCCGGAATGCCGATTCCGGAGTCCTTGACCGATATCACGGCGTTCAGTTCATCCTGGCGGACAGTCAGCCAGATCTGGCCCCCTTCGGACGTGTACTTTGCAGCGTTATTGAGGAGATTTGAGACCACTTGAGTCAGCCGGGTAAAATCACCCTGCACGGATATGGGGGTGGTTTCGGAGATCTCGACGGTCAGTTGATGGTTGGCGCGTTCGATCAGTGGAGAGCTGGTTTCGATCGCGCACTGCAGGACTTTTCTGATTTCCAGATGCTCCAGACGGAGCTCGATTTTGCCGGTGGAAATGCGGCTGATGTCGAGGAGGTCGTCCACTAATCGGACCATTTGCACCAACTGGCGTTCCATGATCTCACGGACTTCGGAAAACCGCTGGCGGTCGTTGTCCGTCAGACGCATGATCTGCAGCGCGTTATGGATTGGAGCCAGCGGATTGCGGAGCTCGTGGGCCAGAATGGCAAGGAACTCGTCCTTGCGACGATGGGCCTCTTTTAGCTCCAATTCGATGGCCTTGCGGTCCGTGATATCCCGCACGGCGCCACGCATGCGGACGGGTTCACTCTCGTCATATTCCACCGCGCCGACCAGTTCAATCCATTTGGTCTCTGCCGGGCCGCAGCTGACTCGTAATTCGTCCCAATAACTGCCGGTTGCCTTGGCATCTTCGACCGCCTTCGCGGCCCGCTCGCGGTCTTCTGGATGGATGCACGACAGCCATTTGGGATAGGTCACTTCTTCTCGCGGCCCGGCGGAATCGAAGATCGCCCAGGCCGCGGGGGTCCAGATTCCCGAGCCTGTCTTCAAGTTCCATTCCCAGATGCCGACGCGACCTGCTTCCTGAGCGAGGCGCAACAGTTCCTCGCTGTCACCGATCGCTTTGTTCGCACGGATCAGGTCGGACGTCCGCTGCTCGACCCGTTCTTCCAGCTCGTTATTAAGCTGCAGCAACTGGGCTTCAACACGTCGTCGCTCGGCGACTTCGACTAACAATGCGCCATTGGCACGTTCCAGGTCTCGAGCAGAGCGGTGCAGGGCCGCGAACACAGCGACTTTCGAACGCAGGATGGCGGGATTGACCGGCTTATGGAGATAGTCCACCGCGCCGGAGCCGTACCCCTCCAGGACATGTTCAGCTTCGCTGTAATAGGCCGTCAGGAAAATGATCGGCACGCCCGCCGTCTTCTTGCGTTGCTTGACCATCTGGGCCAGTTCAAAGCCGGTCATACCCGGCATTTGAATGTCCAGTACGATCAGCGCGAATTCTTCTCTCACCAATGCCAGTAACGCGTCATCGGCGGATTGGGCCCGGACCAGCCGATAACCGGGGTCATTGAGAATCGTTTCCAGAACGGTGAGATTTTTCGGTTCGTCATCAACGAGTAATATGTTGATGGAATCGTTCTTGGGGGCGGTCCCCGACTCGTCCCCGTGCTAACGCCGGG
>JAQGHS010000006.1 GCA_028291605.1 Planctomycetaceae bacterium
TGTTCTTGAACTCGCCCCTGCCGACTCAGGCCACACGCGAGCCAATCTTTACCCAGCGGCTGTATCTGTGGTCCCTTAGGATCTGCCAGATCGCGTTCAGCCAGCCCCTTCAGTTGGCCATCCCCCCCACGATGGAACATCTTTAAACCATCATTCCATGAATTGTATTGCAAAATGACCCACACGCCCCGGATCTGCAGTGCGGCCTCGTCGTTAGGACTGGTTTCCAAAGTTTTTCTGCCTTGTTCCGCCTGGGCAGACTCGCTGACCATAATCTGAGCTTCCGCGCGCAGGGCTTCAGCCTCCCGTTGCAACGACTTGTTGTTGCTCCTGAGTGCGGCCTCTTTGGCCATTGTCGCTAAATCAGCCGCGCCTGTGTAACCCTGACGGCGGAATTGTTCCTCACCAAACTTCAAAGCCATTTCGGCATAGGGCACATTCAGTTCAGGATGATCACTCAGCCTCGGAAAAAACATTTGCAACGTGCCGCTTCTAAAGCTGTTGTCATCGATATAGAACGATGATGTCCAGTTCTTCACGATTGACAGGGCACGATCAAGTTCACCGGCCTCAATGGCGAGCATCCACGATTTCTGGAACGTCAACATTTTCCGCCCCAAATCGTCTCCGGCTGCGTTGGCCATCTTTTCGAATTTGATACTCAACGCCAGTCGTTCCGCATCGCTCCGGGCATTCGCGATTTCCCCGGAAAACTCCTGATTAAACTTCTGAATCGCCGCCGGCATCTCCTCGTTGCGAGGCATCCGCGGCCGCCAACCGAACAATTTCCAATCGCCTTCTCGAACGGATTTGGCCGCCCCGGGCTCGACCGGTACAGAATTGACCGGGACCGGGTTGACAGGAACCGGTTTGGGCAATTCGGGCTTCGCGTCGATGGCCTTGCCTGTGGATGCCACCTCAACTGGTGCGGGCAGGGGCTTAACCGGTTCGGCCGGCGGCACTGCGACTTTCTCGACGTCAGATCCAGGATCCCGAGTCGCCACCGACCGGCCAGCCCGAAATGCCACCAGACCAACGATGAGGACAATGAGCGCCGCGCCACCGATAGCAGCCGGGACAAGATACTCTTTGCGGAAGAAGTCCTTGTCGGCGGAACTCGATTTCGACTTCTTCCGACTCTTTTTTCTGACGGGTAGTGGATCGTCAGCAATGGGTTCCTCGAAATCGATGTCGGGGAACTCATCGCCCCCGTCGAGTTTCGCATGGAGCTCCGCGTCATAGGCGGCTTTGGCGGCCGACTTAAGCAGACACAAACGCGCCCGCGCCACTTCGTTCAGCAGCTTCTGGCAATCCCCCCCGTGTTCTCCCGATTGGAACTTCCGCAGATATCCCAATTGCCGCTCGGCCGCGGCTTCGATGACTTGCAGGTCGTCTTCAAAGGGCTCAATGCTCAGCAGGCGGTAATGATGAGGAGGCTGGTCCTTGGGCAGAATTCCCAGCCATTTGTGATACGGATCGAAAGCTGCGGACATGCCAGACCTACCTACAATGCACGACGTGGGAAGCGTCTGATCGCAGCATCAGAATGACAGTACGATCATGGACTGTTCATCGTAATAGGTAGGCCCGGTGTTCTGAAAGCGTAACCGCAGAAAATGACCAACCCTTTCGGTCCTTTCCGTCCATTAAGTCCTTTCATCAGAAGCCGTGTGGAAGGTGCCACACATTTCTGATCGCGCTGAACCAATCGAACGCATCAATCTGCGATCTTGTCCGCCTCAAACGGTGATGCAGGCAGCCCTTCCTTGTTGAACAGATTGCCCGTCGGATAGTCGGCCCACCCGTAACGGATAACTGCGGGCTCGGTAATCTCGTCAGCCCAGACGACGACTTGAGCGCCACGAATTTCGGCCCGCGCGTTGACGAACCGCCGATCTGCACCGGCAATTGTGAATCCTTTCAAGACTGCTGTCGCTCCAGCACCAGCGACATTTGCAGCCTGCACGTGCAGCGCTCCGCCACTCTGCCCCGTACGGGCATTTTTCACGACATTCTCCAACACCATCGGCCGCGCTTCCAAGCCGCCACCAACGTGTTGAAAAATGAGCGTGGCCTTACCAGACTTAATCGTCATACCGCTGAATGCGGGACCAGAATAGACAACCTGCTGGCCATAAGTCCGGGCGAGCGCTAACAATGCCAGGCGCTGTCCCACTGGTTGTTTAGGAAGAGGATGAATCTCGGTCTCGTGGCCACAATCAGTGATCACGGCCATGCCTGTTCCCGGAACAGTCTGGCTGGCCCGCAGTTGAACCTTCCGCAGCGCGGCCCAGGAACTCTCCTGCGGATCATTGACGATCTGACCGTAAGGCGCCAGTTGTACGAAGTAGAATGGAAAATCCCCCTGCTTCCATTCCGCCCGCCAACCGTGGATCAGGGCTGGGAACAACCTCTGGTAGACCGCTGGCGAACGCGCATCTGCTTCACCTTGATACCAGATGACTCCCCGCAGGCCATAGGGCCGCAACGGTGCCACCATCCCGTTATAGAGACGCGATTCCAAACGCGGCTGGCGGAGATCGTGAAGATCGGCACTCTGCATGGCAGTCGGGTTGATCCAACTGAAGATCGACGATCCCCCGTAAGAGGCGTGAATCAATCCGACCGGCACCTTCAGCGACTGTTGCAAGTCCCGGCCAAAGTAGTAGGCCACGGCGGAAAACTTGCCCACGGTCTGGGGCCCGCACGACTGCCACTGACTGCCGGCAACATCCTCTTGCGACGTCTCGCTCAAACGCTCTGGAACCGTGAACAGCCTGATCTGAGAATTCTCGGTCCCGTCCAGCAATTTAGGATTCGGACGCGTGGCGACGGGCCAGCCCATATTGGACTGCCCACTGCACAGCCAGACTTCGCCAACCAGAACATCCTGAAATTCCAGCGTGTTCTTACCAATGATCGTTAACGGGAAGGGACCACCCGCCCGGCCACTGGGAATGAGAACATTCCAACGGCCGTTGACGGCGACAGTCGCGGCCTCCTGGTCTCGAAACCGGACACTGACCTTCTCGCCTGAGTCCGCAGTTCCCCAAATTGGAACCTTCCTCCCTTGCTGCAAGACCATTTTGTCGGCGATCAAACCACTCGGTCGAACATCGCCCAAAACACTGTTATCGTGAATCATCGACGACAGCAATGCGACAATCAGCAGGGAAATCGATGAACGCATCGGCGGCTCCCGTTGGAACTGCAAGTCATCACCTGTAACCATGGGAAAATTCGGACCGACCGCGCACTGTCTGCAGCTCTACGAAAACGTATCCCGCACCAGCTTGTTGACAACCTCCGCGGTCCCAAACACAAACAGGCAATCGCTGGCGTAAATGACTGCCGAACCGGGCGGCGGCATCAGACGTTCGCCATCGGCCCGGCGAATTCCAATGACCATGATCCCCAGTTCTCGCAGATTGGTCTCCATCAGCTTCTTGCCAACGAATGGACAATTGGCTCCCACCTGGACTTCCGCCATCTCCAGGTCACGCCCTTTCTGGTCGGCGATCTCCAGAAAATCTTCCATGTTGGGACTGAGCATGAAGCGGGCCATCTTAGTGGCCGCCGTAGTAAACGGACTGACGACACGGTTGGCGCCCGCCTGCTGCAGTTTGGTGGCCGCCTTGTCGTCACTGGCCCGCGCGATAATCTGCAGATCCTTTTGCAACAATCGGGCGGACAGGACCACGTAGACATTGCCCGCATCGGTCGGCAGAACGGCCGCCAGCGATTTCGCCCGCGAGATTCCTGCCTGCTCGAGGATTTGATCGTCGGTCGCGTCTCCGACCAGGTAATGCCAGTTGTGCAGTTTGCAATATTGGACCAGCCGTTCTTCGTTACTGTCAATGACGATGAACTGCCGATTCCGCTCGTGTAGCTGTTCGCAAATGGTCCGTCCCATGCGACCCATGCCGCAGACAATGAAGTGTTCCTGCATCGCTTTGATCGCCTGCGCCATGTGCCGTTTCTCCAGCAGTCCCTGCATCTCGTTGCTGACCAGCCATTGCCCCATCGTAAAGGCACTGAAGGTGAAGGCGCTGAATCCGACAATCAGAAACAGCATCACGAACACCCGGCCACGCTCACTGAGAGGGATGACTTCACCGTAGCCAACCGTGGTCAGCGTGGTCACTGTCATGTAACAGCAATTGATCCACGTCGCCTCCGGTTTGTCGCCTTCGATCAATCGAAAGCCGATCGTCCCCGTGACAACCAGTGACAGAATAATGATGATGACGCGAACCATACGTTGCATGGCGCTGAGTCTATCTCCCGCTGTCCCACCTGCCAACGGTCGACACATTCTGTGAGCGGACTGGCGCTAGCCACCGGTTCCGTGTATCGATTTCCCGCGAAGAACCGGCGGCTAGCGCCGTGCCGCTCACGAACTGACTGCCAAGATGCGTCAAGTCCCCGATAGCGGCGATTGTCAGATATGAATATGAATACTTACGAACACTTCCTCGGAATCGCGATTTCCCTACGGGGAATATCTCCAATTTGTCATAATTGCTACAACCCAAAGGACTTAAAGGGGATACAGAAGACATGTAACACTCTCGCGTTAAGTCTCACGGAGACTTCACACAGCAGACTAGCCATTTGACTTCCCGTTCGGTAAAAGAATCGATTCAGAGGCATGGGCCGGCGCTGAGATCCACGTAATGATCCGAATTTTCAGGTCTGTTTAGAGGCGATGATCATGGCAGCCGAGCCACAACTTCTCAGCGTTTACAAAACTGGTCCCCTGACCGTCGTGGGATTTGGCGGACAAGAGGTCCTGGATCAGGTCAACATCGCCGCCTGCCGTCACGAAATCCTGGCACTCGTGCAGGAAAACAAGACCGAAGTGCTGGCCTTTGATCTGACGGGTGTCAAACTGGTTCCCAGTGGCCTGTTGGGCCTGTTGGCGTCGTTAAGAAACCACGGCGTCAAGATTCAGATCTACAATCCGTCCGAAGACGTCATCGACGTCCTGCAAGTGACGCACCTCGACCAAGTGCTGGAAGTCCTGCACATCAAGACCTGATGAAGAGACTGTGGGATGGGTCTCCGACCCGTCTGAGCCTGTAACAACGGACTCAACACTCAGTAACCCCTCGCAAACCTCATCGTCACGCCTTCGACTCTCTTCTCTCCCCAGCCAATCCTCCCAGACCAAGAAGCCATACTGCGGTCGCGGTTTGCGCTGCGCGGACTTTCTGAACGCGGATCCTTTTTCAATTCGAACATTACGGCACTCAGACGGGTCGGAGACCCGTCCCACGACAGACCGGCCTTTGCCATTTCCCCCCGCCCCCTGATATAAGTGGGGCAGCATCCATTCTTTGCTGTGGTGAATGACGAAAATCGCATCGAATCCCCTTTCAGAGGTCAGTGATATGCTCCAGACAACTCTCCCCAAGGACATGGGCCTCGACCCACAACGTTGGCAGGGAGTCCTCGACCTGGTCTCCGGCTGGTGCCATCGGCACGAGATCCCCGGAGCCGGCCTGCAAATTGTCCGCGGCGACAGAACGACCGGCCCGCAACTCATCGGCAGCCAGTCCGCCGAGACCAACGCTCCCGCAATGCGCCAGGACGCCATCTTTCTGATTGCCTCGATCACCAAACCGATGGTCGGTGCCGGCATTCTGCTCCTCGCCGAACGTGGCCTGCTGACATTGGACGAACGGGTCGAAGAGTACCTCCCCGATTTCGGTAAACATTCCAAACACGGCATCACGATCCGCAACCTCCTGACCCACACGTCAGGCCTGCCCGACATGCTGCCGCAGAA
>JAQGHS010000016.1 GCA_028291605.1 Planctomycetaceae bacterium
CGTCATCATCTGCACGCCGAACTTCACTCACCTGCCGATCACCCTGGCATGTACCGCTGGAAACAAGTACGTGATGTGCGAGAAACCCTTGGGATTGAATTTCGACGAGTCGGCCCAGATGTTCCGGGCGGCTCGCGATCGCAATCTGCGACACATGACGGCTTTCACGTATCGCTTCGCCCCCTCGATGCGTTACCTGCGTCATCTGGTTTACAGCGGCGGGTTGGGGACTCCCCGCCACTTCCGCAGCCAGCGTTTTCTGGACTGGCCTGAAACGAGCTGGGGCTGGCGACAATACAAGAAGCTGGCGGGAGCCGGTGACTTGTTTGACATGACGATTCACCGCATTGACTACGCTCAGGACTTGATGGGCCAGATGCTGGCGATTTGCGGTGCGGTCGCCACGTATGCCCCGCGCGACAAGAACCCGGATGGAACAGCTTGTGCTCCGTCTGAGGTCGATGACTGGTCAGCCTTGATCTGCCAGTTTGATCGCGGCGGCGTCGGCGTGCTGGAAGGCAGCACTCTGATGAAGGGATACCACTACGAAGGCTTCGGGCACGACTGGGCCGAAGTCAACGGCAGTGAAGGCACGGCAGTCTATCAGTTGAAAGAGCCCAACACGATTCTCGTCGGGAAGCAGGGACAATCGTTGCAAAAGATTGAAGTCCCGACTGAGTACCTCGCACCCGCCGGCAGCCCGCGCGATCCGAAAGTCGGCGTGCCGAGCACGGTGTTCCGCTACGACCTCGTCTGGGAATTCGTCAGCGCGATCGTCGAAGGGCGAGATTGCATTCCCGGGTTCGATCACGGAGCGTCAGCTCAAGCGGTAGCCGAATACGTGAAGGAATCGTTCGACAAGAAGAGCTGGATAAACGTGCCGCAAGATTTGGGGTAACGGTCAAGCGTCGGGCGTACCAGTTTTCGAAATAGGCCGCCTCGAGCCTGATCTGCATTTTGGACTTACATCGGCCAATATCGAAAAATCGTAGGCCCGACGCCCGGGTTCACGCTTGCGCAGAGTGGGATAGACTTCCAGCCTGTCATTTTTTACGAATGACAGGCTGGATCTGATGTGACGAAAAGGGACATTATTGAACGAAAGTGTTCGTCCGACTTTTGTTACACGCAGTAATGGTACTTGCTGAATGAATTCCCCAAAGGGGATCCGCATCATAGCCCAGGGTTGCCCGCTCCTGCGGGCTACCCTGGGTATCCAATCAATATTGAACCCTACCCTGAAAGGGTTGCGTATGAAGACGGAACCCCTTCAGGGTACGACAATCTCGTGGGACACGTACCCAGGGTAGCCCGCTGACGCCGGCAACCCTGGGCTATGTTGCACAACCCCTTCGGGGTACTCATTCGTAATCGAAACAGATTCCCCATTGGCCTGACTTCCAAAACACCGCGACTTTTCACCGCTTTTCGTCACCCCAGGCTGGATTTGTTTCCGCGGAGGATCTTACTGACGTTCTACTGGCACTCGGGGGTCGGGCCTACGATTTTTCGACATTGGCCGGTGCGAGTCTGACTGGCGACTGGAACGCAGGGCGGCCAATCTCGAAAACTCGTACGCCCGACCCTGCGCTGTTATTGATCCGCTACCTCCGCAGGCTCTCCATCAACTTCGCGATGGCCTTCAGCGCTCCATCCAGCACTTCCGGTTCTGGCAATGACAATCGCAAATAGCGTTCACCCGTCTGGTGATCGCGGTCGATTCGCACGCTGGAGGGTGTCGTTTCACCGTCACTTGAAGGTTGTGTCGGTGTCGCCAATTGCTGCAACAAACTCAGTCCTTGCTGAATGACAACGGCCAACGGATTCGGTTCGCCAACCGCGGATTTCGGGGACGGTTCCTTTGGCGAAACGTGTCCGTTGTTGCTGGAAGATTTGGGTTCGCTGGCTTCGGCCACGGGGGGTTGCGAATCGATACCTGTCTGCTGTGATTCGGCGGCTTCTTCGGCCACCGGGGCGGGCATGGTGCCGGTGATCTTGTCGACCGTTTCCATGAATTTCTTCAGCTTGCTGCCGCCGAGGAAGACGTTCTTCTCGCCCCCGTCGAGGACCCCTGCGAACAAGTTCTTCTTGAACTCGATGACCCCCAGCATGCCCTCTTCGATAGTTCCCTGCGCGATGTAATTGACCACGCTGACCGGTTGGGTTTGCCCCAGGCGATGCACGCGTCCGATGCGTTGCTCCAGGACCGCCGGGTTCCAGGGGAGATCCATGTTGATCACGACGTTGGCGTGCTGCAGGTTCAGGCCGACGCCGCCCGCATCGGTCGCCAGGAAGATGCGGCAGTTGGGGTCTTCTCGGAAACGGTCGACCAGATCTTTGCGTTTGGAGCTTTCGACTCCGCCATGGAATAAGACATGACCCCACGGTTTGTCCTGCAGTCGCTTGATCAGCAACGCGTGCATCCGCAGCCACTGGCTGAAGATGACGATCTTGTTGTTCGGCGTTTCCATCAGTTCGCTGATCAGCGTCACCGCTTCGTCGGCCTTTACGCCGCTGTCGGTGCCTTGATCGAGCAGATAGCTGCTGTCGCACGACATCCGCATGTTCTGCAGCCCGATCATCAGGCGTCGCTGGTCGGTTTCCGTCAAGAAGCCGTACCGTCGCCACTTGGCTACGACCGCCGCGACTAATTCGTAATTTTCGCTGTGATGCTGTCGCTGCAGTTCGGTCATCGGCACGAAGAAATTCTTGTCGAGACGCGGCGGCAACTGCATCGCCAGATCTTTTTTCTGGCGTCGGATCAGGACGGGCTTGAGGGTCTCACCGATCTTATTGAGGTCGCGATAGCCGACCACTTTGCCATGTTCGTCCAATTGCTGGTGGTCGTGCAGCAGTCGATAGGTCGGCCCCAGTCGCTGCTGGTCGATGAATTGGACGATGGAGACCAATTCTTCCAGGCGGTTCTCCAGGGGCGTCCCGGTCAGTACGACCGCATAGGGTGATGGAACCTGCTTCACGCTGCGGGCGGCCCGGGTATTCCAGTTCTTGATGCGTTGCGCTTCGTCGAGAATCACCAGATCGGGTGCCCAGCGACGGATCAACTCCAAGTCGCGGTGCACCGTGTCGTAGTTCATGATCTTGAAGAAGCCGGGGGCTTCAAACAGCTCCTGCCGATTGGGCAGCAGGCCGGCGATGACGGTCGCGTCGCGCGTGGTGAACTTGGCGATTTCACGTTCCCATTGGTATTTCAGCGAGGTCGGGCAGATGATGAGCACCCGCTCCACACCCATCTGCTGGGCGAGGATCTCGGCGGTCGCGATGGCCTGGATGGTTTTGCCGAGCCCCATCTCGTCGCCAATCAGACTGCGGCCGGCCTTTGCGGCGAACAGGACCCCTTCGCGCTGGTATTCGTATAACTTGACCTTCAACAACGAGTCGAACGCGGCGCTCTTGCTGCCGTTGGGGAAGGCCTTGTCAATGGTGTCTCGTCGAGCTTGTCCGTCGCGCACTCCTGCGACCACCCGGAGAGCGTCCTCGTAGCACCGCAGATCGGTGTCGATGGCGGCTGCACGTTCCAGGAATTTTTCAAACTGAGAATACCCGGAATCCCTCAGGCGGCCTTCGACGTCGAAGTATTTGAGCGCCAGTCGTTTCAAGTCATCCGTGGCGGCGGTTCCGGCACGGAAGAGAACGGTGCGTTGGGAACCGTATTGGACGAACACTTCGCTGTATGGAGGATGGTATCCCGCCTGCAGATCGGTCTTGGTGTCTTTCTTCTTTCGCAGTTTGGCGAGAGTGAATTCGACGTGTTTGCACGTCCCAAGCTCATTCGTACTGAAGTCGGGGCATGAGCAATAATTTTCCCCCGGATGTGGTCCCCGAATGGCCACGCGGTAGGTGCTGCGACTGGTGGGATTGGTGACGAGAAACTCGGAAAAAACGGGGTGCTCGCCAATGTTGGAGAGTTTGAACTTCTGCTCGCGACCGAACTGTCGCCGCAGTTCTCGCTGCCAATCTTCCAGAGACAGCGTGTCGGGCTTCGTGGTCTTGGAAAGTTTTGCTTCGTGCGACGCTCGGCGTTTCTTCTTGCTCACCTGGCCATTGGATTTTTCAGATGTTTTTCGAGACGAGTTGGTCGCCAGCAGCGGCCGAGTCAACCGCTTGGAATTCACACCGTTCGAGGTCATCCGACACCCTCCGCACTTTAGCTACGCTGTTGTGAAAATAAATCGATTGTGCGGATTATAGAGGTGCCGGGGAGCTGGTAGCACTGTGGGGAGTGGAGAATGACGAATGACGAAACCCGAATGTCGAATGTCGAATGAACGACCAATGCCCCAATGTCGAAACTCCGTGACCGTTGTAGCCGAAGTCGCCAAGACTTCGGGGCGTTACCCTAACCTGCCAGAACTCTTGGCGAGTTCTGCTACATAAGTCATTCGTCATTACCTCGAAATCAGCTTGGAACCATGCATTCCGCGTGATAGATTGTCAGGTATGAGTTTTTCGTGAATCCGTTTTCCAACGGTCGCCGCCAGGAAGGCGTAAGTCACACTACGAGCAAGTAGGAGTGACTACGATGCAATTAATGTCCGAGCCTGAACTCCGAGCGTCTGATTCCGAGCCAGCCATCGCCGTAAGCGATGCGCGGTTGGTGGATGAAGCGCGCCAAGGGGATCAACAGGCGTTTGGCGATCTGGTGAACCGCTACGAACGGCGGCTGATCAGCGTCATCCTGCGATTTGTGTCGGATATTGAGCTGGCTCGTGATCTGGCTCAGGAAACATTTTTGCGGACTTATGATCGCTTGGATCAGTTTGATCCTGGCCGTCGATTTGGGCCGTGGTTGTTTCGGATTGGCGTCAATCTGACGCTCGATTATTTGCGTAAACGCAAGCGGCGCTTGTGGTTTTCGCTGTTTTCGGAGAGTCCGGCAGAGAAAACACCGGATCCTTCACAAGCTGATCCGCGTCAAGCTTTGGATTTAGAGCAGGAAGTTCGGCGAGTCTTAGAGCTGATTCCTGAAAAATATCGGATGGTCTTGGTGCTGCGAGACTTAGAGAATTTCTCGACGTCGGAAATTGCAGCCATTGTGAACCGGAAGGAAGCGACGATTCGGTGGCGGCTGGCGGAGGCGCGTGAGCGTTTCCAACGGCTGTGGCTCCGTCGGCAGAATGCGACCAATCCCGCGGCATTACTCCCTGACCCTGAGGAAGACTCAGATGACCTGTGATCGCTATCGCCCCCTGTTGGCGTTGCTGGTCGGCAATGATCTTGACCCGCGCGAAGCGGCGGAAGTGCGTCAGCATGTCAGCGGCTGTGCTGGCTGTCAGGCGCAATGGAAGTCTCTTGAGAATTCCATGAAAGCATTGCAAGTTGTTTCTCAACAGACGGTTACGCCTGATTCAGGAAACCTGTGGCCCGAATTGTCGAAGCGTGTTGGCGTCCGTCCGGCGGCGGCGAGAGAACCTGCCCCGGGGTGGATGACGTTGGGAGCTTTCACTGCGGCGTGTGCTGCTGTCTTGTGGTTGACGGTCAGTGCACCGGTGTTTGATTTCGATTTCGGCGAGGCCCAACTCGCGGAGTTGAACGCGGATCAGGTGATGGCTCCCGGATCGATTGCTTCCGGGCCGATTGCCGGTCAGTTCCCTCAACTGCAGTTCGTCAACGACACCCAGCCCGCGATTCCCTTTCGATTTGCTCCGGATGGTGCGATTGAATCGCCGAGTCCGTTGGAAGTTCCAGCGCGAATGCTGGGTGGGCCGCGGAGTTTTTGAAAGTCGTTGATCGCTCCGCGATCGATACGTCTTCGTCATGGCGACGTTGAAGTGTTTCGAGCTTCGATATTGAATCTACCTCGCTACTGCGAATGCGTTTCGATCGCGGAGCGATCAACGACTTTCATGCGAACTGCTTCGCAGCCGCGACTGCCAGGACGTCGCAACGTTCGTTCTCGGCGTGTCCCGCGTGGCCTTTGACCACGGTAAATCGGCAGTCGTGCTTCTCCAGTAGCTCGTCGAGGCGCTTCCAGAACTCGACGTTCATCACCGGTTTCCAGCTGCTCTTTTCACGGCGTCGCCAGCCGTTCTTTTTCCAGTTGGGCATCCATTCGGAGCTTCCTTTGGCGACGTAGGTGCTGTCCGTGATGATTTCCACCTGCGATCGTCGTTTTAGTGCGGCCAAACCCTCGATTACT
>JAQGHS010000068.1 GCA_028291605.1 Planctomycetaceae bacterium
GTAAAAGGGCCGGAGCCGCCCCGCCTTAATCACCTGGCCATAGGGTTCAGTCAGAATCGGTAGCAGCACTTTTCCGCGCAACAGCTCGCGCGGGTGATCGCTCCAGGCAATGTCAAAGTAACCGGCATAGCGCGACGCGGGACCGTTCTCCAGGACGTCCATCCACCACTGGTTAGCCGCCCCGATCCACATGTGATTCGGGACGACATCAATGATGAGGCCCATGTGCCGACGACGCAATTCCGCCACCAGCGTGGCCAGTTCCTCTTCGGTGCCGAGTTCGGGATTCAGATGCGAATGATCGACGACATCATAGCCATGCAGACTACCGGGGCGGGCCGTCAACAGGGATGAGACATATAAATGTGAGATGCCGAGTCGATCCAAATAGGGCACGATCTGCAGCGCATCGTGCAACGTGAAGTGCGCGTGCATTTGCAAGCGATACGTACTCGTGGGGACGTGCCGTCGCGCAGACGCCCACGCGATCGCTTCTTCGACCAGCAGCGAAATTGCGGTCGCCACTGGGGTGCTCATGGAGTAATCCCTACCAGCGGCGGCCCGCGACGTCGTGAGTCTTGACGGATGGCTTCGGCCTGGAGGGCAGAGACCCGAGATTGTACGGCTTCGGCGGTCGTCGTACGGAAGAGTGCCATGGAGCGCTCTTTAAGTGGATATTTATACCCCTTGTCTCTCAGCTCGCTGTCGAGTGCCGTCGTCGCGGTATCAAATAGCAGCTCCCAATGATGACCGTCGCTCAGGGTTGGCATGACGAACGGCAGCGGTTCGTGATGCGCATTCATCAGCAACAGCAGGGTGTCGCCAAGAATTTCCTCGCCTTGGGTCCCCGATTCTTCAATGAGATCCCCGGCGAGGCGCATCCCGATGCAGCGAACAAAGCCAGCCCAGTCATCATCGGTCATATCCTTGCCGAAGCAGTTGAACCACGTCACGTCCTGGACACCGTCCCCACGAATGGAACGGCCTTGAAAAAAAGTCCGCCGCTGCAGCACCGGCTGCTCGGTACAGATCCGCGTGATCAGTTTCACGAAGGCCAGGAATTCCCGCCCCTCGTCATCCAGGTCCCAATTCAGCCAACTCAGTTCGTTATCCTGGCAATAGGTGTTGTTATTGCCTTGCTGAGTATGGCCAAGTTCGTCTCCGCCGAGAATCATCGGCACCCCCTGCGACATCAGCAGGGTGGCCATCAGATTCTTGCGTTGACGCAACCGAATGGCACGAATCTCCGGATCATCAGTGGGACCTTCAGCTCCGCAGTTCCAGGAGTCGTTGTTACTGCATCCGTCGCGATTATTTTCGCCGTTCGCGTCGTTGTGCTTCTCGTTATAGCTGACCAGATCGAACAGTGAGAAGCCGTCGTGACAGGTGACGAAATTAATGCTCGCATACGGCTTGCGGCCACTGCGTTCATACAGATCGCTGGAGCCGCATAGGCGAGTCGCTAATTCGGCAACCGTTCCGCCGTCCCCCTTCCAATACTTTCGGACACAATCGCGATAGCGTCCATTCCATTCAGTCCAACCGGGGGGGAAGTTACCGACTTGATAACCGCCAGGACCGACGTCCCAGGGCTCGGCGATCAGCTTGACTTTCGACAGAATGGGATCCTGATGGATGATGTCGAAGAACGCCCCCAGCTTGTTGACCTCAAACAGTTCCCGAGCCAGCGTGCTGGCCAGATCAAAGCGGAACCCGTCGACGTGCATTTCGGTGACATAGTACCGCAGCGAATCCATGATCAATTGCAGGACCTTGGGATGCTGCATATTGAGCGTGTTGCCGCAACCGGTGAAATCCATGTGGTAACGCTGGTTTTCCGCGAGGCGATAGTAGGACGCATTATCGATGCCGCGCCACGACAACGTCGGGCCACACTGGTTGCCTTCGCACGTATGGTTATAGACGACATCCACAATGACTTCGATCCCCGCGACGTGCAGCGACCGCACCATCATGCGGAATTCATCCATCGGACTGAGCGAGTTGCTCTTGGCATCGTAGCTATATTGCGGGGCGAAGAAATTGAGCGTGTTATAGCCCCAATAGTTCACCTTTCCCTGCTCGGCAAGGTGTCGATCGGTGAGGCTCTGATGCACGGGTAGCAGTTCAATGGCCGTGACATTCAGGTCCTGCAGATGCTTGATGATGGCTTCGCTGGCCAGCCCGGCATAGGTTCCGCGCAGTTCTTCCGGGACATCGGGGTGCCGCATCGTCAGCCCCTTCACGTGGGCCTCGTAGATTAAGGTCTTGTGCCAGGGAGTCCGCGGCGGACGGTCATCGCCCCACGTGAATGCGGTGTCCACGACAATGGCCAGCGGGGCGAACGGGGCACTGTCGACCTCGTTGAACGTGGTGTCTTCTTCGCCAATGTTGTAGCCGAACAGGCTGTTATCCCAACGCACACCTCGTGCGAGTAACTTGGCATAAGGATCGAGAACAACCTTGTTCGGATTAAACCGATGGCCGTGTTCCGGGTCGTACGGACCGTATACGCGGTAGCCGTAGATCTGACCGGGCAACAGCTCCGGAAAATAGGCGTGCCACACCTGATCGGTCACTTCAATGAAGGGGATGCGCTGTGTCTCTTGCATCGCGTCTGCGGAGTCAAACAGGCACAACTCGACCTTCGTGGCATTCTCCGAAAACAATGCGAAATTGACTCCGCTTCCATCCCAACTGGCTCCGAGTGGGTACGGGCGGCCGGGCCACATGCGCATATTAATCCCTACGTTTCTAGGCGGTGAGTCGTTTTCACTCTTGAGAGTGTCGGCTCACAAACAGCAAATCGCATTCCACGGGCCTGCGTGACGCCTCGCTCGCTAGTGCTCCCGCGATCGAAATCTGCAAAAAAGCAGTTCGACCTGCAATCTTCCAAGTGAAACGCGACCCTGACGTCCCGATCGATCCCTTGCGGTCTCCGCGACAATACGTATCTCCTTACCAAATCAGCGACTAGAGTCGGAGAGTCTTGATCGCAGATCGTTCGCTCTGACCGTTCGGAGTTCACAAACGCGCCGGCAACACCCAGGTAAAGAAGACCCGTCCTGCCCGATTTGCGACGGCACTCGCGGAAATAGCCGTTTGCCGCTGCCCGTGGACATAAGGCACGCGAATTGCTCTCCACATGGCGAATTGATCTTTGTCCGCAGGAGGCCCTTGATGAGTGAGCGACGGCGATATCCGATTGGCGCAGAGCCCACTTCCGACGGCGTCCATTTTCGCGTCTGGGCACCTGACCGACGTGAGGTTGCGATCGTCGTGGATGGGCAGCCTGCACAGCGACTGAAGGCTGAGGGCAACGGCTATTTTTCGGGACTCCAGGCAGGGATCGCACAAGGCGCGCGATATCGCATCCAGCTCGATCAGGGCGAAGCTTTTCCCGACCCAGCATCGCGGTTTCAGCCTGATGGACCCCATGGTCCGTCGCAGGTCGTCGATCCCCACCAGTTTGCCTGGACTGATTCCGCATGGCCGGGGCATGGACTTCTCGGTCTGGTCATTTACGAACTGCACATCGGCACCTTCACACCGGAAGGAACCTGGGCCGCCGCCACTCACGAATTGCAGGAGCTGGCTGGGATTGGCATCAACTGCGTCGAAGTCATGCCTGTCGCCGATTTTGCAGGTGAGTTTGGCTGGGGGTACGACGGGGTGAACCTGTTCGCCCCGACGCGTCTGTATGGCACGCCGGATGAGTTCCGCACGTTTGTCGACACAGCCCACAGCCTGGGAATCTCGGTCTTGCTGGATGTCGTTTATAACCATCTGGGGCCCGATGGAAATTACCTCGATCAATTCGCCAAGAGCTATTTCACCGACCGCTACACGACCGATTGGGGTGCGGCCCTGAACTTCGACGGCCCGGAGTGCACTCCCGTTCGTGAATACTTCCTGACGAATGCGGCTTACTGGATCGACGAGTATCACCTGGACGGATTGCGTTTGGATGCCACTCAGAATATCTATGATGATGCTCCACCCGCCTCGCACATTTTGACACACATTGGC
>JAQGHS010000134.1 GCA_028291605.1 Planctomycetaceae bacterium
CATGCGGGTCGCAAGGTGTTGATGATCGGCGACGGCATCAACGACGCCCCTGCTCTGGCGACCGCCGATGTCGGGATTGCGCTGGGGGGAGTCGGCAGCCAGATCGCGTCTGAGGCCGGCGACATTATCCTCATGGGGCAACCTCTTGCTCCGTTGCCGGGACTATTGCGGCTGTCTCGCGAACTGGTGCGAGTCATTCAGCAGAGCATCTACTGGTTTGCATTCGGACTCAATGGCATCGGCGTCTTGCTGTGTGCGATTGGCTGGCTGAATCCGGTGGGGGCGGCGCTCTTCCATGAAGTGGCGTCGCTGGCGGTCATGATGAATGCCCTGCGTTTGCTGTGGTTCGAACGCTGGAATACCAGCGGAGTCGGACGTTTTGCCACCGGTTGCGGACGCTGTGCGGAACTCACGGTTGATGTATTCTCACCGTCGCGCGCTGCGCAGGCCCTGGTCCGCTATTGGTCGCTGATTGTGCGTCTGAGTTTTGCCACAGTGGCCGCCGGGTGGCTGCTTTCCAACCTCGTGCTGATTCGCGCGGACGAACAGGCACTGGTGACGCGTTTTGGCAAACATCAAGCCCTGTTGGCGCCGGGGTTGTATTGGCGCTGGCCGCTGCCTTTCGAACGAGTGCATCGTGAAGCCGTTGATCGCCTGCGGACGATTCAGCTCGGCTTTCGCGCGTCGGGTGTGGCTGAAATGCGGGAAGAGTTATTTCTCGGTCCGATTGAATGGCAGGCGGAACACAACGACGGGAATTATCAGCCCATTTCCGCTGAAGCCGATATGCTTTCGGGTGAGGAAATTCCTGTCGAGCTGACCGCTGAAGTTCTCTATCAAATCCGTGACTTCCCGCAATTTGTGTATGGCGCCGCGAATGTTGAACAGGTCTTGCGTGGCTTGGCTGAGAAGTCGATTCGGCAGACAGTGGGGCGCTGGGGGATGGAAGACATCCTGACGGCCAAGCGGTCTGAGTTGGCCAAAGAATCATTGCGACTCATTCAACAGGGTGCCCAATCCTACGAATTGGGAGTCCAGGTTGTCGGGGTCAATTTACTGGATATCCACCCTCCAGTCGCCATTGTGCCGAACTATCGTGACGTCGCCAATGCGCTCGAAGAACGCGAGCAGTTGTTGAATGAAGCGCAGACAATGTATGTCAGAGAGTTGTTCTCGGCCGTGGGTGAGACGGCGGTCAGGCAGTTAGAACAATCTGCGGACGGCAATCAGCCGCCGTTAAAGAAATTGCAGTCGGATCAATTGCCCGGTTGGAAGTTGGATGATTCGATCTGGTCGGCATTAGTCGCCGGCCAGGTGGGGCAACCGGCCTTGGCAGGTCAGGCGGGGGCCATGTTGCAGTTAGCTCGACAGTCGGAGGCGGAACAGATCGAATCCGCAGCAGGCGATGCGGCGCGGTTCGCGAAATTGCTGGTCCCCTACCAGGCTCAGCCATGGTTGACTCGTCTGCATCTGTATTGGACGGCGTTGGAAAACTCGCTGGCTAATTCCAATCTAACCATTGTCGACCCGGCCGCGAAGGGGCGGCAGCAGCTGTTTTTGAACGATGCTTTGCCGTCAGCGGAAGTGCCGGCGCCAGTGATTGTCGCTCCGCCCAAACAAGAAGATGAGAATTGAGTCGTGGGATAGGCTTCCAGCCTGTCATTTTCGTCGAATAATGACAGGCTGGAAGCCTATCCCACTTTAAGAAAGGAAATCATCCAGATGCGCTTAGCTGGAAAAGTTGCCGTCGTCACAGGCGGAGCCGTAGGGATCGGCCAAGCCACCTGTGTGCGATTTGCCGAAGAAGGTGCTGCCGTCGTAGTGGCCGACATCAATGCGGCGGCCGGTACCGAGACCACAAATCAAATCATCAAGTCGGGCGGACGCGCTCTCTTCGTGGCGACCGACGTCACCCAGGAAGAGAGCATTCGCCAGATGGTGCAGGCGGCAGTTAAGGCTTTCGGCAAGATCGATATTCTCGTGAATAACGCGGCGATTTTTGTGCTGCGGGGAATTGAAGCCACTCCCGAAGAATGGCGGCAGATTCTGGATGTCAATGTGATTGGAACGTCGCTGGTCTCCAAGCATGTTGCGCCAGAAATCCGCAAGGCAGGTGGCGGATCGATCATCAATCTGGGGTCGATTTCCAGCTTCATCGCGCAGCCTCAATTTGTGACCTACAACGCCACCAAGGCGGCCATTGCTACGATGACCCGCTGCATGGCGCTCGATCTCGCGCCCGACAACATTCGCGTCAATGCACTCTGCCCGGGAACGGTCTGGACGCAGATCGTCGAGCGACTGGCGAAGGAAAAGGGTCTCGACCGTGCCGCGGCTGATAAAGATCCCTCCTGGGGAGGTGCCTCGATGTTGAAGCGGGTTGCTGAGCCTCGAGAAATGGCGAACGTGATTTTGTTTCTGGCATCGGAGGAGGCCTCGTATATCACCGGTGCCCATATCATGGCCGATGGTGGCTATACTGCCGTGTGATCCTCAAACCAGGCCAAATATGATTCGCAGATGAGTCGGGTGCCGATATTTCAGTTCGCGAGCAAATTTCCTTCCTATTAAAGACGTAGCTCAAACACATGCCTGCCAATCTGACCCCGCAGTATTCCAAGGCCGAAGAAGAATATCGACGTGCCACGTCGGTCCAGGAACAAATTGCCTGTCTCGAGAATATGCTGGTGCTGGTTCCCAAGCACAAGGGGACCGAGAAGATCCAGGCCGATCTGAAGACGAGGCTGAAGGAAGCGCGCGAAGAACTTGCTGCTGAGAAGAAGGCGCCGAAGAAGGGGAAGAGCTACAAGTTCCCGCGCCAGGGGGCTGGCCAGATTACTGTATTGGGTGGGCCGAATGCGGGTAAGAGCATGGTGCTGGCGGCATTGACCAACGCTCAGCCCGAAGTGGCTCCGTATCCCTTTACTACGCGGGAACCTTTTCCTGCGATGATGCCGTGGGAAGATACCACGGTGCAGTTGATCGATACGCCGCCGATCACCGACAGCCATTTCGAGACGTACCTTCCGAACATCGTGCGGTCGACCGATGTGGTGGCCCTGTGCTTCGACGGCAGTTCGGACGATGCCCCTGAGCAGACTCTAGAAGTTTGTTCGCAGTTGAAGGCGCGCAAAACGTTACTCGCGACCGAGACCGGATTTCTTGAGGACGATTTTTCGACAGTGCGTGTCAAAACGATTCTGGTGGTCACGCGCGGTCACGATCCCGACTGCGCGGCTCGTTTGGAACTGCTACACGAGATGACCCCCGAGCGGTTTCACGAAGAGATCGTGGACCTCGAGGACGCGGACGATGTGACACGTCTTCGCAACTGTTTGTTTGCAGCTCTGGACGTGATTCGGGTTTATACCAAAGCCCCCGGCAAACCCGCCGTATATGCGAATCCTTATACTGTTCCCAAGGGCGCGTTGGTGGAAGACCTGGCAGCCAAGGTGCATCAAGATCTCGCGGACAAGTTGAAGTTCGCGAAGATCTGGGGGAACACGGCGTCAGACGGTCAGACCGTGGGCCGCGACTTTGTGTTGACGGATCGGGATCTGGTGGAGTTGCACACGTAACGTGATTGAGGGGTCGGGTCTACGATTTTTCGAAATTGGCCGACTTGCTCTGTTCGGATAGGCAAGTCTTTGGTGGCCAATATCGAAAAATCGTACTCTCGACCCGGGGCGTCCTTACTGTGCCTGCGGAGAAATCTTCGTGGCCAGCGGAACATCAGCTTGCAAGGGTTTGTTTCCGTCCACGGCGACCGCTCGGAAGACGACGTTCGGGATGTCCATCGCGGCGGCGACCATCGCTGGTGTGACTGTGAGTTCGAAAGCCTCTTGATCGGGTGGGACCGTGACCGGAGGCACCGTCGAACCTGCGGGGAGATTCAGGATCTGCACGCTGACGGCTCCCTTGAAGCCCGGTGTTCGCTTAATCGTTCCGGTGAATTTGGCCGCGACGCCTCCGGTCACCATCAAGTTGTTCGCCGCCAGTTGCACAGTCACCGCGGACTGAATGGGCAGGCGGAACGGCGTCGAATAAATCGTGGCGACGGTGTTCTGCGAGAAAGTGTGCTCGACGAGTTCTGCTTTGATCACGAAGTCGATTCCAGGTTCGGCAACGTCCGTCGGGACAGCAATCCGTAAGGCGGCTTGTGGATCATCGGCGTCGATAGTCTGGTTGGCACCGCCGTCCACGCGCGGGAGATCGCCCTTGCTGGGATCGGCCGGGTTGACCTTCCGAACCGCTTCGGTTGACAGGAGCGTGACGCGTGCGATCTTGGTGAGAGGATTCGTGGCGAGCTTCAACTTCAACGGGATCGTGAAATCGGCCCCTTTAAAGATCGCGGGAGGCAAGGCGCCCAGTTCCAGCCCCGTTCCTACGGGACTGGTCAGTCCGGCGGCGAGAGTCACTCGATCATTGGGCAGCAGATTGAGACGCGGATCGGCGGGGATTTGCGCGATACGGCTCAGGGGGGGATTCGCATCGACGGACTCACCAACAATCCGCAGACCATCATAGGTCCCTGCCGCC
>JAQGHS010000150.1 GCA_028291605.1 Planctomycetaceae bacterium
GGAAGTCGCTGTCGATGAAGAAGCGCGCACGATTATTGAAATCTGCAATACGTCCGGGGCAAGAGAAGTCCGGCAAGCGAATACACCCAAAGAACGTCTGTTGCTTTGGAAATGCCGTAAGCAGGCCTTCGGTGCCATCGGCCGCCTGAGTCCCAGTTACTGCACGCAGGACGGAGTCGTTCCGCGTACAAAACTGCCGGAAATTCTGCGGCTGATTGTCGAGTCCGGAACGCGGCACAATCTGCGGATCGTGAATGTCTTTCATGCGGGTGATGGCAACATTCATCCCATCATTCTATTCGACGAACGCGACGCCGATCAGGTGCAACGCGTGCTCCACGCCAGCGACGAGATTCTCGACGCCTGCATTGCACTTGGCGGCAGCGTCACCGGTGAGCACGGCATCGGCGTGGAAAAAATCAGCTTCATGAGCAAGCTCTTCACCGAAGCCGACCTGGCAACGATGCTCAAAGTGCGCCTCGCCTTCAATCCAACCGGTCTCTGCAGTCCGAAAAAGATGCTGCCCACGGCCGGAGCATGCGGCACGGAACAGCAGATCGTCAAGACGGGAGTACGGGCTGCGATGTGACAACGACCAGATCAGCCGGCACGCGCTAGCGTCCGGTTCATTCGTGGGATAGGCATCCTGCCTGTCAATCGCGCAGCGACAAAGCGGTGAGCCAGGAGACTGCAGTCGTCAAGTCGACAATCGCAGGATGAATGGACTTCGGGTTTGTCACTTAGGATGACAAATGACAGGCAGGATGCCTATCCCACGAATGAGTCAGGCTACGCTCCGTGGTGCAATATCCGGGTCTGGCGTATGATAGGTAGACCTTGAGATTCCTGGTTCCATTTCCACCCAGCCTGTTGATTTATGTCGCTGCCCACACTCGCTGCATTCGCTGAAGAATTTACTCCCGCCACGCCGACCGAACTGGCCCGCTTTATGGCGGACAATTTTTCGACTCGCCAGCGGGTTCTGTACCCCGTCGGCGGACGAACGGCCCTCCATTTTGGCTGCCCGGCAGTGGAACCGGGTGTCGCCATCTCGACGGCGAAACTGACCAGCGTCATCGACTATCCCGCACGTGATATGACGGTAACCGTGGAAGCGGGAATTCGGATTGAGACACTCAACGAACTGCTTAGCCACGAACGACAGCGTTTGCCGATTGATGTCCCTCAGTCCCACCGGGCAACGCTGGGTGGAATCATTGCCTGCAACGCCGGCGGAGCACGCCGGTTTGGTCTCGGCACGCTGCGCGACTATATGATCGGGATTTCGGCCATCGATGCCGAAGGGACCCAGTTCAAAGCAGGTGGCCGCGTCGTCAAGAATGTAGCCGGCTATGATTTGTGCAAGCTCTTGAATGGTTC
This sequence comes from Planctomycetaceae bacterium, assembly GCA_028291605.1. Taxonomy (GTDB): domain Bacteria; phylum Planctomycetota; class Planctomycetia; order Planctomycetales; family Planctomycetaceae; genus JAKFVC01. Next base: position 1,381 of record JAQGHS010000150.1, read on the forward strand.
ATTGGGGACGCTTGGACTGATCACCCAGGTGACTCTCAAGTTGCGTCCGATTCCCGAAGCGATGCGTTGGCTGTGGGCCAGTTTTTCCAGCTTCAAGGAGATTGAAGCCGCCCTGGAAAAATTGCTGCTGTCGGCAACTCGTCCCATTGCCATGGAAGTTCTGGATGCCTCGGCCGCGGCGCAAATCGCTGCAGATGCCCGTACTGCACTCCCCGCTGATGGTCCAGTCCTGGGCTTGGCGTTCGAAGGCAGCGCCCGCGAGGTAGCCTGGCAGATTGACACATTGCAAGCAGAACTCAAACTGCTGGGCACGCGACAAGTCGTCATCACACCCGATGCCGAAGCCGATGGCTTGTGGAATGCCCTGACTGAGTTCGAAGTGACCGCCGAGGAGCCGCTGACATTCAAAGCCAATGTGCTCCCATCACGGACGATGGAGTTCATGGAGTTGGCCTCGAGAGAACAAATTTCTGTCCAGACACATGCCGGGAACGGGATCGTGGTTGGTCACCTTCCCGACCGCGTCACCACGGCTCAAACTGCGGCCGGATTGCTGACCCCGCTGCGTCACTTCGTGCGGCAGTACCATGGCAATCTCTGCATCGTGAATTCACCAGAGGCCTGGAAGCAAGAGATCCCCACGTGGGGCGAGCCCGAACCGAGTTGGCCATTGATGCAGAGGCTAAAAGATCAGCTGGACCCCCAAGACCTTCTCAATCGGGGCCGATTCATTTTTCCCGCACCAATCCCGATGGACAGAGGTTAACGCTATCAGCCGCTGGGCGCTAGCCCACGGTTCGGAATAAGATTCAGCGTCAGTAGTACCTCCGAACCGGACGCTAGCGCGTTCCGGCTGATAGGGCAATTACTGCAATTGCACCAACTGATTTTCGCTCATTGACAACGGACAAATCTCATGGAAGCCGCCGGTCTGCATTTCCTCAAAAACTTGCTCAACACGCCCAGTCCATCGGGCTACGAACAGCAGATTCAAAAGGTCGTCCGAGCGTTCGCGGAAACGTTTGCGGATGAGGTCCGTACCGATTGGCACGGCAACGTCCTCGCCGTCGTGAACCCTAGCGGATTCCCCCGGATCATGCTCGCCGGACACTGCGACCAAATCGGCCTGATGGTGAAACATGTTGATGATCAGGGATATCTCTGGTGTGATCCCATCGGCGGCTGGGACGTCCAGATGCTGATCGGCCAGAACATGGTCGTGTGGGGTGCGGCAGGGCCGGTCCGCGGTGTGATCGCCCGCAAAGCCATTCACTTGCTGACCAACGAAGAACGTCAAAAAGTCCCCGAAGTCAAAGACCTGTGGATCGACATCGGAGCCGCGCATCGCGAGGAAGCTCTGTCGGTGGTCGCGGTCGGTGATTGCGTCACGTTTGAACTCGGCTTTCGCGAACTCCGCAATGAACTGGCCGCGGCCCCGGGCATGGATAATAAGGTGGGCGTGTGGACCGTGATGAGCGCCCTGCAACGCATCGCGCTGTTGAAGCCGGAAGCAGCGGTCTATGCGGTTTCGACTGTCCAGGAAGAGATCGGTCTGCGAGGTGCGATCACAAGTTCCTTCTCAATCGATCCGCAGCTGGGAATCGCAGTCGACGTGACCCATGCCACCGACTGTCCGACGCTCGACAAGAAGCAGCACGGAGATATCAAATTGGGGAAGGGCCCTGTCGTCTACCGCGGGCCGAATGTGAATCCGGTCGTCCACGAACAGTTGAAACTGCTAGCGATTGAGAAAGAAATCCCGATTCAAGTCGCGGGAATCTCAAAGCCCGCAGGAAACGATGCCAACGCCATGCAGATCAGCCGCGGCGGGCAGGCGACTGGGATCGTGGCGATCCCAAATCGCTACATGCATAGTCCGGTGGAAGTGATTTCGCTCGACGATCTCGACAATGCCGCCCAGTTACTTGCCGAATTCTGCGTGACACTTAACGGCGACAGTGACTTTACGCCGCGTTGAAAGTCTTTGATCGCTCCGCGATCGAAACGCGATTGCCGGACAGACTCGCAATCTACAAGTGAACTCAACCTCTGTACTGCGAATGCGTTTCGAACGCGGAGCGATCAACGACTTTCATTGCACCGTTTGCAGATACCGATAGAGATCCGCAAAGTCCCCCGGCTTCAAGTCCTTCAACAAACCAGCCGGCATTAAAGACCGGTTGTGTTTGTATTTGGACTCGATATCGGGAGTCTCGATCCGGAACGTCTGATTGGTGGTGTTGCGCAAGATCAGACCTTCCGCCGACTCGTAGACAATCAGGCCGGTGTGGGTCAAACCGGTTTTGGTCTCAATGGTGGTCGCCTGATAGCGCGGCGACACATCGCGGTCGGGCAGGGCGATCGCAATGAACAAATCCTCGCGAGAGAATCGCCCCGCGACTCCCGACAGACTGGGCCCCAACGCCTGACCGCTGCCGTGGCATTGGCTGCAGCTCCGCTCGACAAACAACTTTTTGCCGCGAGCTGCGTTGCCCATGGTCCAGTCGACTTTTGTCAGAAACGCCCGCAATTCGGCCAGTTCGGCTCCGGCTCCGCCTTGGAGTTCATTGGCCAATGCCGGATAGGCTTTTAGAGCCCAATTCGTCCAGGCTTGAACCGACTCGGGCTGAGGCCGATGTCCTTGCGGCCCGCGGATGAAGGGGAAACGCTGGTTGGTCGCCCGCTCCAACAGGGCTACGATACGTTCGCGTAGAGGAAACTCCGCGGCCTCGGTCCCCAATCGCCGCAGCGTTTTGATCAGTACGACGACTTCCTCTGGATTGGATTCCGGCCGCAGTTTTTCCAGGGCTTCCACACTCGCCCGCAAGACTTCCGGCTGCGAAGACCCCAAGCCTTCAATAAACTTCTGGCGGTCTTCGAGGAGGGGACGGCGGGCCAACGAGATCATCGCCGCATTGCGGGTGTTGAAGTGCTCATAGCGTGCCCGCAAGAGGCCCAGCGTTTCCGGTGCAGAGGACTCGGCGAACAGGAACACGACATCATTGTTCCACGGGTAATCCACATCACGCTGGACGGCCTCCAAGAATTTCTTCTGCACGACGGGCGCCAGATCAGGCGGAAAACTCGTCAGGAAGATGACATGGCTGGGGCGACCAAACTGCGGTTGCTCCAGGATCGCCGCCGGCAGCTCGGGATCAAGATCCACCAGTGTGGCATAGAGCTCCGTAAAGCGATCGGGCCAGTTCGTGTCCTGGACCATTTTGCGAGCCTGCAATTTGGGCTCGATATTCACGAGTGCCGTCGCGATCAGCTTGCGTTGAGTCATCCCACGATCGACTGGAATCCGCGAGGCCACCAACAGATGATGAATATCGTCGATCGGATCCGAATCGGCCGTAATCTGAGCCAGCACGCTATTCAATGCGGCATCATTGAAGACGGACAACACCGACATCAAACGCGTGAGTTCATAATTGAGATTCTTATCCGCAGTGGGATAGCCTTTCGTCACCGCCACCCGCAACGGATCAAGCTCACGTTCAACACTGGTGAGATCCAGCGGCGATGCATAACCGTGATAGGCCGCGGGCAGTTTTCCGACCGCTCCTAAATCACCCAGCCCCAATTGAATCAACCGCGCCGCTTCCAACTTCAATGCGGGAGGATGTTCGGCGTCGAGAATCCGCCGGCCGACTTCGATGGCATAGGCATTCACTTTCGAGCCATCGCCGCGATTTCGCAGATAATGGCCATAGGCATAAGTCAGCGCCGTCTGCCAGTCCCCTTTGCGAACCTCTTCTCCGACTAATTGGAAGCCAGCGGCATCCAGTGCGGAGACGGCGCGTGCCGCAGCCACTCGGACGAATCGTTGCGGATCACCGAGCACCTGCCGGAACCCAACCGCAATCGCCGACACGGGCACAACCGCGGCCTGTGTTGCCACCGCTTCCAGAATTGCTCGTCGCACGAGCGGATCGGGATCTTGGAGATATCCCAGCCAGACTTCGGGGGGCACTTGAATCGGCAGTCCACGTTCCAGCGACCATGCAGCACGGGCTCGAACATCCGGTTCCGCCGCTTGCCGCAAACGCGCGACGAGCGACGCATCAATGCCACCGAACTTCTCAGTGATGATCTCAATCGCCCGAACACGACTCGCCACTGGCAAATCAGCCTGCAATGCCGCAGCGACGAACGGCTCGCGGCCCAACTCTTTCGCGATCGGTTCCCATTGAGCCCGCGACCAACTGCTGAGCGGGTCGATGGCCGTCAGGCAGCGGGTCAGCTTATCAGTTGAAGCCGTTTTCTGTTGTTCGGTCCAAGCCTTCAGGCCTGCGGGATGGGTGATGCGAAAGACCCCGCCGCGCGTTCCACGGCCCCCGACAGCGACATACAGGCTGCCATCGGGCCCGACTTCGCAATCGGTGGGAGCAAATCCGAATTCCCCCTTGGCCCGCATGAAGTCGCTCGGCTGCGACTGCCAGATTTCACCCGCCCGCTGTAAGGGGAGAGAGATCACGCGGCCAAACGTCCAATCCATCACAAACAAGCCGCCTCGATACGGGGCCGGGAAGTGCGTGTGCCGATAGTGCGTCACACCGGTCGGCGAACCGCGGCCGAACGAGCCCAGCACCGGCATCATGTCGAGGAAATAATCAGGCCGCTTCCAGCTTTGCGACTGCCAGCCGGCATGCAGACTGGGAAGAATCTCAAACACCCGCGTCGGACGATACCAGGGCAGGGAGGAATCACGTTCGTCATCACTGTCAAAGGTATAGAGATCACCAAGCGGACCGAAATCAAAGTCGTAGCAGTTCCTAAACCCATGCGCATAGACTTCGCCGCCGCTGAGGTCGGGCTTCAAGCGGAGCAGGGTCCCGAACTCGGGCCGTTTGACTGGCGAGTTCGGCAGCGTGGCATATCCCGCAGTGACATTGGCGGTATTTCCGCAGATCAAATACCACCAACCATCTGGACCGCGTCGAATCGCGTGGGCGTCATGTTCATTGCCCGTTTTCACTTTGAGAAACACATCGGGCGACCCATCGGCCTGATCATCGCCATTCGCATCCCGAAACCGCAACAGCCCGGCGTCACCCGTGCAAATCAGATCCGAACCCAGGAAAAACATCCCCATCGCGCCGTTAGCGGGAAGTTCGGAATACTGCCGATACTTTTCGGCTTTGCCGTCGCCATCTTCGTCGATCAGGATCCGTACATAGCCTTTACCAGCCACAACAATTCGGCCACGCGCATCAACAGTCAGGCTGTAAATGTCGTGGGCTAGATCGTCGTCAGCATAGAGACTGACCTGAAAGCCTTCCGGGACCGTGACACCGAGGGACTGTTGAGCCCCCGCCGGACTGACGGTCAGAATCCAGAGAATTGCCAACCAGGCAACTCGCGATTCCCTTACGCTGCGAGACAAAAACCAGTCTCTCATGGGTCAGACTCCATCCCACTTAGATACGGTCATATCGAAACCGCATTCACGCCACTTAAAGTCCCTTGAGACAATATCTTAGCGTCACAAGTTTTTTGTGGGAATGGGGGTTATGCCCGTAGCCGACGCTGCCAACGTCGGTGGAAACGATAAGGATGCAATTCACGCTACCGCATGCAACGATCCACAATCGCCATTCTTCGTGTCCTTCGTGACCTTCTGTTCCAATTTCCATGCATTTTGAACAGAAGGTCACAAAGGACACGAAGATTAGGAAGACCATTCAAGTGGACTCTGCTCTGACCTCATTCAGCTTTATGTTAGAGTCTTTCATGCGCCTGGGAATTTGAGTCACGGAACGTGCAAAGCTAGCCAAGGTCTTGAGTGCCGCCCTGGCAGAAGGCAAAAAACGAGCCTGCAGATGAAATACGTGCCAACGCTCGCGATGGATTTCCAAACGACAGTCAATTTGGCAGCGTGCCGCGTGCTCCGCGAGTCGCGTCGAGTCAGAGAGCAGCAATTCGCCGTCGCCAACCTGGATCAGTATGGGCGGTAATCCCGTCAAATCGATTTTCAATGGGCTGTGTTCCGGGATGCCGGACGGACAACTGTACCACCCCAAAATCTGATCCAACCAGGCGCTGCGAACCATCGGGTCGTTCACAGTTCCAGACGTTCTGTCCTCGGCGCTGCGATCCAGGTCGGTAACAGGCGACAGCAGCATCAGGCCACCGGGTAGGGATTCGTTCTTATTCCGTAACCGAATCGCCAATCCCAAAGCCAGAGCCGCGCCCGCGGAATCCCCCGCCAGCACGATGTGTTCTGCCGCATAACCCGCTCGCTGCATTTCGTGGTAGGTACACTCCACGTCATCCAAAGCGGCCGGATATGGGTGTTCCGGTGCCAGCCGGTAGTCCGGCGTCCAGACAGACATCCTGCTTTGTAAGGCCAAATGTGACGTCACGGTACGGTGAGTGACCGGACAGCCAACACAAAATCCGCCGCCATGAATGTAGAGAATTGCGCCTGAGCTTTTATCAGTCGGCACCGCGGTGATTTCAACCGAGACACTCCCCGCCATGGCGCGTTCACGAACAACGCCCCACGGGACCGGTGAGAATAGAGACAGCCATTCGATACAACGGCGCTGGAAAGTAGCCGTGTGCGGTGGCCCCAATACCCGGAAGAAAGTGCGACGCAAAAATCCCCGAATGAGGAACGCTTTGAAACGCTCAAAGCGGCCACCGATTGGATCGATCTCAACGGTTGTCATAACGTGCCCGCGACGCCCTCCGAACTGCGAAGATGTTCGTACGCATCCAATTTGCCGCTACTGGCGGCGACACTGGGATTTCCGCAAACTGCTGAACTACTACGAAATTGGTACACATCCAATTTACCTCGCCGCGCGAGCCAGCGAAACGTCGTAGCAAAACCTGGCCAGTTAGTCGTATTACGTCCATTAATATCAGTGTACCAGGACTTACAACGATTCCACACTGCCTTGACTAGGAGTGACTGAATGCGGGTATTGAAGGCCTCGTGTGCCTGGCTGGTCACTTCGATCGTGTCGCTTTGTCGCTCGTGCATGTGTTGAATGCACCGCATGACATGCCCAATCTGACTCTCCAGCATGTGAACGATCGAATTGTGACCAAGATTGGTGTTGGGCCCGTACAGAATGAACATATTGGGAAACGATGGAACGGTCATCCCCAGATACGCCTGGGCTCCCTCTTTCCAGGCCGCGTTGAGATCCAGATTTCCCATTCCCATGATGCGCATCGGGGCCAGAAATTCGGTCGCGGCGAAACCAGTCCCGTAGATGATCACATCGGCTGGATGATGAATCCCATCAGTTGTGACCAGACCGTCTGCGGTGACATTCTCGATCCCTTCAGTGACCAATTCGACATGGGATTTTGAAAACGTCGCCAGGTAGTCGCTGGAAATCAGGATGCGTTTGCACCCGGGTGCATAGTCTGGCAGCATCTTTTTTTGGACCGCCGGATCCTTGACCTGTCTTCGAAGCAGCTTACGAAACGGCCGATTCGCCATGATTCCCATCAGCCACTGTCGATTCGTAAATGCAGCCTTACTAATGTCGTGAAACAAGAAGATTTTTAGCCGATATAGCCACATCAGCCACGGGACATAATGGAATATCCCCTTCAGGCTGTTGGGGTAAGCGCGATCTGGCCGCGGAAGGATATAAGGAGCGGACCTTTGAAAGACTTTCAGTTGTTTAACTCGGTCGGCGATCGCCGGGACAAACTGGATTGCTGACGCCCCTGTGCCGATCACCGCGACCCGTTTGCCTTCGAGCGCATGGTCGTGATCCCAGTTTGCTGAGTGAAACGAGCGGCCCTGGAAATTCTCGATCCCGGGCAATTTCGGATAGGCCGGACGACTTAGCTGACCGGTGCCCACAATGAACAGCCGTGATTTGAACTGGCGGCAATCTCGCGTTGTGACGGTCCACACCGCCGTCTGCTCATCAAACGTAGCCTCACTGACTTCGCTGGCGAACCGGACGTGCGGCAGGATGTCATATTTGCGAGCGCAATGTCGCAGGTATTCGTGAATTTCCGGTTGCCTGGCAAACGTTCGGCTCCAATTGGGGCTGAGCTCAAACGAGAAGGAATACAGATGCGAAGGGATATCGCAGGCTGCTCCGGGATAGGTGTTGTCGCGCCACACTCCACCTACGTCCTGCCCTTTTTCAAGCACGACAAAATCTTGGATTCCCTGTTTGCGCAAGGCGATTGCCATCCCCAGCCCGGCGAATCCGGTTCCCACAATGATGGCAGCCCAAACTTTAGGCGGGGCAGATTGGACCATATTCGTCATCCATTTTGTCCCGAATTACCGCTGGGCTGGCGTATCAAGTCGTACGGGCTTCGACTACCAGGGGAATTGCTTCAGACGCTTGAAGACAGCCGAGTACCTGTGGGAAGATGTCTACTGCGATTCCAGAAATTTGTCAAACCGAATTTCGGCAATTTGGGACAACCGGGAAGACTGGCAAGTCGTCTAGGTCAACCTTCAAATCCGAATTTCTGACGGATATTACGCTCGAATTCCGCCAACGACTTGGTTCGTCCCGCTTGGCGAATTGCAGAAAGTGCCCCCTGTTCTTCACAACATAAAGCTAGCACTTCCTCAGGAGTCAGCGGCATCGCCGAAGCCGACCCGAGTTTTTTACCGACGAAGCGATGAAAACTTTCCAGGAGTGTAGAGTCCGGTGGGGGCATCGATCGCCCTTCTTTTACGGCGATTACGGCCATTTCACATTAGCACAGATGCATGCCTCTGTCAAAATTTCCTTAAGCTCTTAGAAATCGAGAAATCGACCGCGGACACAACGAAACAGCCCGGCCGCAATTCGCGACCGGGCTGAATTCGATATCGGGTCTCAAGGGAACGATCACCCCACCTTAGCTGGAACCACATACGGGGCGCGGTATTCGCGAGTCAACATGGGAGTCGCCTCGTCAGAACGGGCTCCGGTGAACGTCTCCTTGACGGGATCGATCGTCAGCAGCGGACCAACATGCAGCTTGGCGGCCATCATGTCGACGTGATTGTCGGCCAGGTGCTTGGCAACTCGCTCGAAGGTCTCAGCAACTTCTGGCTGAGGCGCCGTGTCCTTCAACCGTTCTTTCCCAGCCTCAACCGACACCGCTTCGCCCATGCGATACGAGATATTCCCAAGATGACACAGGGCACTCGACAGGTGCCCCTGTTCGATGTGGCCGTTCAGATTCTCGGGTTTGCGTGAGCGTACGGCGTCGAAGAAGTTGCCGAAGTGGTCTCCACCACCTTCAAACTTCTGGGTCATCTTGCCTTCCAGATCGAACGCAGCGCCCCCGTTGTAGCTCGACAACACCACATAGCCCTCGGTGCCGTGGAAGATGACACCGACACGAGCACCCTTCAGTGGATCAGTCGGCAGGCCACGTACTTCGAACACGAGGTTCTTGTCGCCGTAGTTGTGGATGTTGATCTGGGTATTGGCTGTCTCACCGGCATCTTCGTATCCCAGGCGCGCTCCGTAGCTCAACACGGACTGGCCAATGTCATTGACATTCAAACCCCACCGGGCGATGTCCATCTGGTGAATGCCCTGGTTGCCGAGATCACCGTTGCCGTAAGCCCACTGCCAATGCCAGTCGTAGTGGAATTGCTTGCGTGTCACATCCAGCACCGGAGCCGGTCCCGACCAGAGATCGTAGTCCACGCTCTTCGGCACTTCATAATGGCCCTTCGGACCAATCGACGGACGCGACTTGTAGCACAATCCGCGAGCCAGCTTGACCTCGCCGATTTTGCCGGCGTGGACGTGGGCGATGGCATCGATCGTGCCCTTCATCGTCCGGCATTGCGTTCCCGCCTGGCAGATTTTTCCCAGATGCTTCGCGAACTCGACCACTCGACGGCCTTCGCTGACATTGTGGCTGACGGGTTTTTCAACATACACATCTTTGCCAGCCTGCATGGCCCAAATGGCGGCCAACGAGTGCCAATGATTGGGAGTCGCAATCGAGACGGCGTCGATCGACTTGTCTTCGAAGGCCTTACGCAGGTCTCTGTAGAAAGTGGGCTTCTTACCGGTATCCTTCTCGACGCGTTCCACACCCTTGGTTTGACCGATTGCCTCATCCACATCGACAATCGCGACGACTTCCACGCCTTTCCGTTTCACCATTTCACTCAGATGTTCTGTCCCGCGACTGCGAACCCCTATTACCGCGACACGAATGACCTCGTTCGGGCTGGTAGACCCTTCCTGAGCATAGGCATCAACGCCACCCTGGAATCCAGTTCCCGCCACGGTGGCGGCTGCCGCCAGCATGGACTGTTCGAGGAACTCACGACGCGATTGACGGAACATGGCAAACTCCTGCACTGATGTTGAAGAGACTTTAAGCACTTCGGCCACGCATTGGGACTATCCGATCTGACATCAGGATACCGCCAAAAGCCATCCCAGAACAACTGAACCTGACACCCGACCCTGATCTGTCCGTCGCCGAGGCGCAATTCCAACGCAAATAGTACAATGTCCCAATACACCGTCGTCATTACTCAATTACCTCGAAGACCAAACCTACCAAGCGCTTTGAAGACCGTGCTCCTTACCAACTTCGCCCGATTCGCGTCGAACGCAATTTCACGAAGGCCACCGCTGGCAGCATCTTGATTTCTGCCGGCCGTACAACCGTGCTCTGTACCGCCAGCATCGATGAAAACTTGCCGAAGTGGATGAAGACACCCGATCGCGGCTGGGTCACCGCTGAGTACAGCATGCTCCCGGGCAGCACCTCGCCACGGAAGGGCCGCGATCGAGCCGGCTCGGTCGATGGCCGGACCACGGAAATCCAACGTCTCATCGGTCGCAGTTTGCGGGCGGTCGTCAATCTCGCCGCGCTGGGACCGCGTTCCATTTATGTCGATTGCGATGTGCTGGAGGCCGATGGCGGCACGCGGACGCTCAGCATCACGGGAGGCTGGATCGCGCTGGCTGAAGCCGTCAATTCGATTCGCGACCGCCTGCCGCCAGACGTTGGCCCGGTCTTTCGGTCGAATGTCGCTGCCGTGAGTCTCGGAATTATCGACGGAGAATTGCTTCTCGATCTGGACTACTCGGAAGACAGTCGAGCCGAAGTCGACATGAACGTCGTAATGACTGGTGCCAACGAATTCGTCGAAATTCAGGGGACCGCAGAAGGCCGCACCTTCAATCGCGAACAACTCGACCGGCAACTGACATTGGCAGAGCAGGGGATCCGCGTGCTGACGAACATCCAACGATCAACACTGGGAGTCGCCTATCCGCTGTTCGTGTAGTGGCACTAATAAAAGCCTCGGCGCCCGTGGCAGACGCTGCTAGCGTCTGAACTCCGACGCTGGCAGCGTCGGCCACGGGAAATCGTCCGGGGCCTCACGGCACCCGGCTCACCTGATGAATGGATTGGCGGTGGCTATTGGGAAACCTGCGTCTTATACCTCTCCAACATGCGTGCCAAGGCCTGCTCGCGACGTGTGTTATGAAGTTTGCGAGCAATGTGTATCGCCTGTTTGATCGACGCCACCGCCGAGCGGAAATCTCCCTGTAGCGCCTGCGCCGCGGCGATCGCGTCCAGAATTTCCGGGCGATGTGACTCGTCACTGAGGGCTAATGCTCGCTGGCCGCACGCTAACGCCGCGGTGGGGTCTCTGAGCTCTGGATCCGGGCAGGTTGTCAGAAACGTGGCGATCGTGGCCAGCAACTGAGGATTCTGCGGGTACTGTTCGATAACGCGTTTCAGACGCTGCAGGGACGCTCGATATTCCCGATTCTGCCACTCGAGTAGTGCCAAGTTCGATTCGACGTCCTCCGCCGGAGCTCCGGCGGCGAGGGCGGCCTGAAAGGACTGCTTGGCAGCCATCGCCTGTCCGGTCCGCACTTGCAGGACGCCCAATCGAAATTGGGACTGCCAGGACTTGGGATTCAGCGCCACGGCACGCTGATACTCATGGATGGCGTAGTCCGTCACGTTGTCTCGCTCGTATAACCTGGCCAGATTGCGATGGGCCTCGGCACTGTCGGGAAAGACCGACACCACGAGTTCACAGGCCGGCCGTTCCCAGGAAGCCCGATCCACTTCTAATCCGAGAATCAAAATGATCGGAATTCCAAGGCACGCCAACTGCCAAACCAAATCGCCCAGTCCGGCGGAGCGATCCTCAACGGCCAGCGGTGCCGGCGAGATCGGTACGCTGAACGGCTGAGCCGATTGAATATTGAGATCTCGTTGCACCGTCCGCCGACGGATTTTCCAAATGAATCCGTCAAAGTAGAAATGCAGGAATGCCGAGGCCACCAGCAGCGGCCGCAAGGAATCCCCGGTCGCCGTGTCGACCAGGGTCCGCGATCCATAGTCCAGGTATCCATACAGCGCGATCAACGCGAGATACGCCAGGACGAATCGTAACTGCGGCTGAAACAGCATTCGTCCCCAGCGCGACAGCGGACTGTGCTCACCACGGCGGCGAGTGAACGCCCACACGATCGCATAGTACTGGATATCGTGAAACGCTTCCCAGACAGCCAACCCGACCAGCTTGTCGTTGACCAGCAGGCGATAGCTGACGGCAAACAGTCCGATCGAGCTCGCCAACAGTAGGAATTTCAACGGGCTGACGGGCCGCCCTTGGCTCCAGTTCCACGCCGTGTAGCCCACGTGCAACACCGTCACGACACACGCCGCCCCGGTCAGCAGTTGAATGATCAGGGGAGACAACACCAATTCCGCCAGATAGCTACTGCCAGCAGCGGCCGCCCGAGTCCGGAAATCGTCCGCATAAAAAGTGCTGCCAAATGAGAGCAGCAGAAACCAGGTCAAACACAGGCTCCAGTCGAGCCGTGCCATCACCGGCGAGACCTGCCCCAGCTTCGCGTCGTAGATCCGGGCAAACCCGTAAACCTGCATCATCCCATGCCACAAGCCCCATAAGAACGTGATCAGCAGCAAGGCGTGCAGGTCATAAGCGGCCAGCAGAAAGGACAAGCCAACGACCACCACGGGAATAACGATGAATCTCCAACGGTATTGCCGAAAGAGCTCGGGGTCGGAATAAATCCTCAGAAACCCCGGCAGATGATGTCCCGTCGCCATCACATAGAGCACAAAGATCGCCAGACCATGTGCCTGCCCCGCGGCCTGCGCCAACAGAAACGCACCACCTACCAGAAACGCCGAGCCAATCAGAAAGAACCCATCGGCCAGGGGGGAGATGATCCACGACTGTCTCGATGGGGTCGAGAAAGTAGCCGACACGGAAGTCCCCTCGTGAGCTAAGTAGATGAGCGGAGTTAGCCATGTAGCCACGTTCGCCAGAACGTGGGCGATTCGCCTTGCATTCCCACGCTCTGGCGAGCGTGGCTACAGCAAAGATATTTCTGCACGTCTATCGACGGCAGATAGCAGTCATGATTTGATCGAAACGTCAGCGGGCTGGCAAATCGCCAGCCCGCATCACTTTCAGACGTCGCCCCTTGAAGACGCGATTAGAATTCGCCCAGGACTTCGCCGTTTTGAATGGTGCTCAGTCCCTGCCAGGTCGGCAGATTGATATTGTTGGAGATGAAGCGAACCGCGCCATCACCCATCAAGGTGTGCACACCGCCGACATGCTTGCTGCGCGAAGACAGTGCCGTAGCACCGCCGACGCAGGGCATGCCCATGCTGGGCTGATTATTACAAAAATTTCCCATGACGTCGGGCGACGCGGAATTCGGTCCAATGTTGGTCGTGAAGCCCGCAAACGGGGCATACCACGCCAGTCCGCGAATATCTTGATTCACGGGGCCCTGCCGCACTTCGCTCATGAAGATCGTATTGCTGGTGCCATCGCTGACATCGCGCAGCCGATAGGTCTTCGGAGCTGCGGGAGTACAAAATTGGATCAGCCCACCGCTGGCATCCACCACATCAAAGGCCCCTGCAGCCCAGTTCACGCTGTTCAACGGGCTGGATTTTGCGTTATTTGTTGTGCCGAGACAAACGGCATAGTTGTAGAGAGGGTTATTGTCCCACCACTGCGTGGGGGTGTCGCTGGGGCAGGTATAAACCGGCTGCGGGACTTGACGTAAAGCCTGATTCGTCCCGTAGTAGCTGCAGTTGAAATTCCATTTATTGTACACGTTGGCCTGGTCAATGAAGGGGAGCAAATAGAGACACCAGGAGTGTCCCGACTGATCTCCATGGCAACCGTAGGGCAGGATGCCCATCGTGTCATGATAGTTGTGCAATGCCAGGCCGAGTTGCTTCATATTGTTTTTGCATTGCGACCGGCGTGCGGCCTCTCGCGCTTGCTGAACTGCAGGCAGCAGCAGTGCGATCAGGACCGCGATAATCGCGATCACGACCAGCAGTTCGATCAGGGTAAATGCTTTCCGACGCTGTAACATGACTCAAATCCTCCAAAACAATATAAAGCAGAAATTCGGCAGCTGCCGTGGAACATTTCAAGTAATCAGCGACTCAATATGGACGTCGATTGGAATAACTAACGCTTAATAGAATCGACCTTGAAGTCGAACTTGTTGGGCCCCGATGGCGTCACATCAACCATCAGTTCCGTGGTCGCGTTGTATTTCTTCGGTAAGCGTTCTTTGGCCGCACCTGCAGTAGCGGCGGCTTTCATGGCGTCCTCAGGAGATTGCCCCGAAACTGGGCCCGATTGGGCGGAAGTCTCTGGAGCACTGATCGCAACCATATATTTGCCCACTGTGAGCCCTTGGGCCCCGGGAATCGAGTAGGTGCCGTTTTGAATCACAGCACCGCTTCCGACGAGGTGCTTGCCACCTTCATACGGCTGAAAATTGATGGCGCCCTTATCGAGGGGCTGGCCATCCATCAGCACGGTGCCCGAAATCGGTTGGCGTCCAACACCCTCCGCACCGCCGCAGCCCGTAGCGACCACACCCAACAACGACAGAACCAACCACCTCAAAATGTGAGAAGGCATTTCGCAAACTTTCCCGAATGAGCGCCCGTAATGAGAAAAATCCGGCCCGGATTTCGAGCCGAAGAAACCTATCTCGGCAAAAACAGCCAATAAACTATAGATGCCAGACTCGTCATAGATATGATGTGTTTTATATTATCGATTACATTCGCTGTAAGTCAACTTTCGGAATGAACGCAGACGACAGGTGAAATACGTCAAAGAATGCTCATCTTTCGAGAACGACATTTGATGATCGATAAGATGAGTTTTTCTAGGCAAAACTCAGCATCGGCGAGACATCCGAGATTCTTTTCTGCGCAGGCAGTCAAAGCTTCGGGGACAGGTCGACGTCGCGAAGAAAACGCGTCTGAGCCGAAATCTGCGGGATTCCGAATTCGGCACTATCGCGACACGACGACAACCGGACAGTTTGATCCTTAGTCTTGTATACAAAACACATAATCAAGACTAGACATAAACGCTGACGCATTCATTTCTGCGGCTCTGCACGTAGAGGGTACGTTTGAATGTTGCCCTGCACGATGAGAACTTCCGTGTCGAGAGGTGTTTGGGGGTAGACCTGACTCTGCCCGTTCAGCCAACGGACTTCAATCCGCGACACTTGCGTCTCGTTCCCCAGGCCGAAGACCAGTCGCCGGGTGTTGCTCGCTTCGTAACCGTCGCCGGCCGTCAGTTGTGACGTATAGGTGCGGGAGGGAGTCACCACCCGTACCACCGTTCCGATGGCATCCCGATCGACGCTGGTCCCTCGCAAATGAATTGCCAGGAAATGACCCGGGCCGCGCGTTTCATTGACGACCAGAGAAGCCGGCGAATTCATGCGTGATACGACAAAGTCATCCAGACCATCGCGGTTCCAGTCCACCCGTGCGAGCCCGCGCCCCAGTCCCTTTTCAGTGAAGAAACTCCCCAACTCCGACGCCGCGAGTTCCTCAAAGCGGCCTCGCCCGAGATTTGAAAAATACTGTGGCGCCATCTGGTACTGCCGGCCTTGGTGACTGAGGTCATAGACGTGCCCATTCGTCACCACCAGGTCCAGCAAGCCATCCAGCTCACCGTCGAGAAACTGAGCCCCGAAACCGACCAGCGGGTAACTGGGTTCGCGCAGGCCGCTGGGACGGGTGGCATCCGTAAAAAGTCCGCCTGCCTGCTGCAGATACAACGTGTTCGATTCATCATGAAAATTAGTCACGAACAGGTCCAGCAAGCCGTCCTGATCGGCATCTCCCGCCGCAACACCCATGCACGCCTGAGCCAATCCATCCCGGTCAAACGCCAAACCAGCCGCCACAGCCTCTTCGGAGAACCGCAGCAGACCACCCCGTGGGGCGGCCTGATTGACAAAGTAGAAATTGGGAACGGCATCATTGGCCACAAACAGATTCAAGAGTCCGCGGCCCGTAAAATCGGCGGCCACGATCCCCATTCCGCGTCCGTCGGCGGCCACAATTCCCGAGGACGTGGCGACATTCTCAAATCGTCCGTCACCCAGATTCAGGTAGACTTCGTCCTGCTCGGCCGCGTAGTCCGTCGCACTGCAGGAACGGAACTCTTCGCCCTGCCGGCAGATCGTCGAGTGAATGGCATCACCCGCCAGGTAGTTCACATCGTACAGATCGGGCCAGGAATCTCCGTTTAGATCGGCAATCAGACAACTGGTCGTCCAACGGGCGGATGTGAGTCCCACAGCTTGCGAGACATCAACAAAAGTCCCATCTCCCTGATTCACATACAATTGATTCGTACCGATGTGGGCCACATACAGATCGGGGAAGCCATCATTGTTGAAGTCCCCGGCCGCAACACCCTGGCTGTAACCATGGTCCTGAATCCGGGCGCGAACCGAAACATCTTCGGCACGATGTCCCCCGACGTTGCGAAACAAACGATCAACGTGTTCCGTCTGCCCAGCTTGAGGCGGCCACGATCCTCCCTGCGGTAAAAAGAGGTCCGGCCAGCCGTCCTGATCGAAATCGATCACGCCGACTCCGCCGCCGGTCGTTTCCAGCATGCGGATCCCGCCATTCTGGGGATCGGTGCCGTTGAAGTAGGTGAAATTCAGACCATTCGATTTCGCGAGATCTTGAAATCGAACGGCGGCTTGCGAGGTATTTTTGACCGGCGAGCGTTCCTGAGAACTGGGTCGGAATTGAGGCAGATCGGAAAGATCAACTTGTCGAGCGGGATTGTGAGACGCCAACGTCTGTGTCAACGAACTCGCCAGGGCTCTCTCGCGAATTTCCAGTAGTCGTAACTCTGTGTCGTGAGAATCGGGCGTGACGACCAGTTTGGTCCAGGCCCACGCTTCCCAGGGACGACCGAGTGCATCGCACAGTTCCGCCGCCTTCAATTTCCAATATCGCGTGTCGGGGAACTTGTAAGCTTGATCGCCAGCCAGTTGCAACTCTTTGAGCGCTGTGGCCCGCTTGAGAAAAACTTGTGCGGCCGTTTGCCGCTTCAAGCCGACCAGGATCTGCCCCAATCGATAATTGGCCTGGCGATGATTGGGATCCCGGCGGATCGCCTCCCAGTAGCAGCGAGCGGCCTCGGCCGGTCGATTCTGCTTTTCGCACCAGAGCCCGCGTACGACCCAAATCTGGGGGTGCTCGTCCGCATTTGCGGGCAGGTGCTGATGCCAATCCGTCAGACGCCCGATGTCGGATTCCGCATAGATTTCTCCCAACCGCGCCCAGGCCTCTACGCTGTGCGGTGCCTGGGTGGTCACCGACTGCAGCAGGCTCCGTGCAGTGGCCAGATCATTAGCCTTGATGGCAGTTCGCGCCGGCCCGATTAGCGGCACCGGATCGCCTGGCACCGCCGCCTGGAAACGACCGACCGCCGCGTCGTCTTTGATAACCGGATCAGATGCCGACAGTAACACCAGATGATGCAGGGTGTAGTCGCCTGCACGGACCGCCGCCCAGAGATGCGGAGTGGCCTCCCAGCAACGTCCCTCGACACCCAACAGGTAAGCTAACTGACGGTGCGCCTCAAGCTGCTCCGGATCTTGTCGCAATGCCGCTCGATACCACTTCTCGCCAGCCGCGGCATGCCCGCTCGCGAGTTCCAGATTGCCCGCCAGAACACAAGCTTTCACCGCATCGGGAGAGTTATCGAGCTCAATCCGGCCCCAGTATTCGAGCGCGAGTTCCGAACGCTGCAGTTGAGCGGCCGATTGACCAGCCAGGAGCAGTGCCGCCATCGACCGCGGATTCGACTGCAGCACGACGCCGGCCGCAGCCAGCGAAGCCTGATAATCGCCGCGCCAATAAGCACTGGTCGCGGTCCGTAAACTCGTCGCAGGATTGGACGACGATACACGTACGGCGAGCACAATGAGCCCCGCGACCGCCAGGGCACAGATGCCGATCAAATAGCGCACATGCAGACGCCAGAACGCCAAGAGTCGCTCACAGGAAAAGAGCGTGTTTTGTATTTAACGGAGATTATGTGATCCTAAAGGAAGGCGAATCAGAATCAAGCACTGAGGCGTAACGTGGGATGGGACTCCAGTCCCGTCTGAGGCCCGTGGCAATCCAACTTACAAAAACGATCGAGCCTCGCGAACTTCGCGCAGCGCGCGAGTTGCAACTCGGAGGAGTCGTTGAAACTTTCTTCGGCGCGGCAACGAAACGCCACCCGTGCGCTGCGCGAATTTCGCGAGACCTTATGGTGTGTTCCATCGAATGTTACAGGCTCAGACGGGACTGGAGTCCCGTCCCACGAACACAGCGCGCAAGAAAAAAATCCGTTGTCGATTGTCGGTTTCCCGACAACAGACAACGGATTCAGACCACAGCCAGAGGTCAGTGCTTGGTATGTTTTAG
>JAQGHS010000193.1 GCA_028291605.1 Planctomycetaceae bacterium
TGTATAGTGCTCAGGAGATTATGACGACAATTGCTGTAACGTCGGTTCGTTAGTAAGGATGCTGGCAACTCGCAAGACATCGGACTCGATGTCGCTTCTGCCTGCAAAATGGACGACAATTGCGCGGATGTCAGTCCGACTACTCGTCATCGATCAACAAGCCTCGGTCCAGTGAGTTCCTGTCATGGTTCGCCTGTTTTGTCTGACCGCCATCTCTTACGGCTGGATGATGGGGATCCTTCCAGCCGATGAACCCGCGAAGTCCGTAGCGCCTCCGCAGGCGGCCGACATTCAGTCCACCGATGCCGCAGTGCGCGAGTCCGTGGCACGCAGCCTCCCCTTCTTGGAGAGTGCTGGTGTGGCGTGGATGAATGAACGTAACTGTTTGTCATGTCATCACGTTCCGTTTTTGCTGTGGACTCACCGCGCTGCAAAAACACACGGACTTACTGTCGACGCGAAGAAACTGACCGAGTGGGACGAATGGGCTCGCAAGGACTCCCTCGCACATCGTAACGAATTCAAACTGCCTAAGGATCAACTGGAAAAGCTCGATGTCGCGACGATTCCCATTTCAATCAAAGAAAAACTGAAACCGCTGGTCGAACAACCGATCGCCACCGAAGCCGAGTTCGTTGCAAAGCTGACGTTCCTCTTGACCGCAGAGGAGTTGCAGACACATCAGGGCCTGCTGGTCAAGACGGCTGCGGTGCCTTTGCATGCCTCTGATCGGAACGGTGGAGGTCCGGATGTGCTCGGCCAGCTACTGCTCGGCCGGTATGACGGGCAGGAGGACGCGACCAGTGCCGAGTTTCGCGGCGGAGTCCTCGACTTGATGAAGCGCCAGCAGCTTGCCGATGGCTCATGGATCCCGGGCGGCCAGTTTGCGACGATGCGCAACTGGCCGCGACCCGCGGCCGATCAAGGGACGACCATGTGGGCCGCGCTGAGCCTCGCAGCTTATGACGCTCCCGGCGGCAAACGTTCGGAGTTGGTCGAGCGAGCACTCGCCTATCAGCGGCAACAGCCGCCGCAATCCGATAACCGCGAATGGCTCGCGACACGACTGCTCTTCGAACAGCAGTTTGGCACCGCGGAGGAAGTCGCGAAGTTGCGCCAGCAGGTCCTCGAAGCACGCCAACCTGACGGTGGCTGGAGTTGGAAAAAGGGCGATGAGAGCGATCCCTTCACGACCGGCCTGGTGATCTACGTCCTGTCGAAAGTCGGCAGCGGTGATGATCCTGCCGTGATTCGAGACGCCCGCAAGTACCTGGTAAGTTCACAACAGGCCGACGGCTCATGGCTGACTCCTTCGAAGAAGATCACCAAGACAACAGTGCCAGAGCGATTGAAAGCGCGTGATGAAATCTACCATTACTGGGGGACCGCGTGGGCCGCGATCGGACTGCTGGAAACGCTGCCTCCAACTGGTAACTAGAACGGTTTTGGACGTGTCATGTGTTTGTCAGTGATGGGAGACTCAAGTGACAGATCGCTATCGCACCGCGCGGGACCGGGGTGGGAATTATCTGCTGAGCCAGATGAGAGCCGACGGCGGCTTGGGCAACCTTGAACGCGGCATTGCCGACTATTATAAGGCACCGCTGGCGCTGCTGGTTTGTGGTCACAGTTGTGCGGCGGGCCGGATCCTGAATTGGGTTCGCCAGTTTGGATTGCTCCCCAATGGCGACTTTGGTCCCCGTCCCGCATTCGCCCACGGATATTATCACACCTACTACAATGCCTGGCTGATCATGGGAGCCCAACGGCAAGGTCAGTTCGACCTGTCTCAGCGCGGGACGGACTTCCTGTTGACCACTTGGGACTCGGACAGTGGCGCATTTTTCTCGAGCGCCACGGAACGGTCTCCGCAAACACTGCAGGATGTCTGGATCACTTGCGGTGCCGGGTTGGCCGCGTTATATGCGGGGCAGCTCGCAGAGGCTGCCGGAGTCGGCCGGTGGCTGATTCGATTGCGCGAACTGCAGCCTGATTTCCCCGATCGGCTCTACACCGTCTGCAGCCCAGTCGGGGGCTTATGCACTGCTTTTTCACCCGCCGAACGAGCGCGTTACGAGTTTGTCCCCGCCGAGCCCACCAATCAGTATTTCTTTCAGCCGGGCATCGCCGCAGGTTTCCTGGCACAGCTCTACAAGGCGACCGGCGAATCGGCCTGGTTGGCGCTGGCCGAGGAATATCTGGAGCAGGCAACCATCGCAGACGATCATCATTTCACCACATATCAGAGCGGCAAAGTCGGTTGGGCCGGCGCGGTGCTCTATACCCTGACGAGAAAGCCGGCATGGCGCACGCTGGCGGCCCGTGTCGGTGACTGGCTCGTCACCATGCAAGCGGCCAACGGCTCATGGGAGGCGGGCGAAAACACCATCGACTTTACATCCGAAATGACCATCTGGCTCGACGAGATCGATCAGGCTCTTGGAAGCCTATAAACTTAACGATCTACTACTTCGCCACATCCACAGGCCCGAATTTCTGGCCACAGTGATAGCATTGAAAATAGGATTGCGGGCCGGACACAGTCATTGGGATCATCACTTGCCTGTAGTGCGTCGAGTGATTTCCACAGCCCGGGCACAACAGACCCTTGGTTCGAGATCGCACTCCAAGATTCTCACAGGCCATCTGATGAGCGTGCCTGGCGTCCATGCCACCTGCCGCAACAAGTTCCGCATCGGCAATCTTCCGTTTGACGACTACCGCTGCGACGTCCTCTGCGGTGGGAAATCTCAACCTCAATACTGGTATAACGGCAGCCAGGGCCTCGCGCTCAATCTCGTGCCGGCAGTCCTCAGGCCATTTGTTGGCCAACCAATCTTCCCAATTGGCTAAGCCCAGACGAAACCAACTGCCAGTTTCCGCCAGCATTACGTCGACTTGTCGGAACGAAGGTTTGGGATTGGCTGAGACCAGCACGTTGTTGTCGTGATAGGCAACGCCCCAGTTCTCACTGACACTGAACCTCTCCCATTTGTATTCGAAGTACCAACGGCTGAAATGCCGCCGGTGTTTCCACTTGGCCTAGCAATCCCAGTGCATGTATGAATCCGAGTACTCATAGAATTCACTGTCAGGCCAGACGAAGGCTTCGGTATCGAACAGTCGATCAGAGCCCTTCGTTGCAATGCCACAGAGTTGACATTCCAACCCGAGAAATATCGCCATGGAGCCCTCTTCGTGATACCCGCACACATCGCGCAAACGATGAGTTTAAGTGAGATCGAGACAGACTGAGGCACCTGACTGCTGGTCAGGAGGCGATCATCACTTTCCGCGAACTCACTTCGTTTCCTCCGCATCGAACACGATCACGACCGGTGGGCGGTATTTGTTGCAGCGGAGAGTCATCTCCTCTCCCTGCCGTACATATTTGACGAACACGTCCTGGGGGAGTACGGACTTATCCGGATAGTTCTGGACCAGTTCTCCACCCAGTTCTTTGGCGGTCAGTCTGCGCCAGCCTTGGCTCACAAATTTCTCGGGCAACCAACGCGTTTCCGTCCAGCCACCGGAATCGTTTCCCTGGTACGTATAGTTGCAGCCGAGCAACAAAAATCCGTCGGCCAGCACCATGATCTTCGCCACTCCCGCGCCATCCTGTTGGGGGCTGGCGTAAACTGTCGCCTTGTGAGTGGTAAAGATCTTGGGAACTTGCGTAAACGGATTTGGACCGTTGTTGACAGTCAATTCCAGGGAATCAATCTCGGCGACTTCGACTTTGGCCGGCGAGGCCACAATCTTCTTCCAATCAAGATTCGTCCCCAATTTGCCCGTGGGCTTCGCGGCGGCCTTCGCCGGAGCCTTCGTCGCGACTTTCGGATCGGCAGGGGCCTCTGCAGGGGTATCCGGGGCCGGATTAGGCATCGGGTCCATTTTGAGGTTGGGCTTGTCGGGTGCGGGCGTCTTCGTCTGCGGAGCTGCCGCCACCTCGACGGCTGGTGGTAAATTGCCTTTCTCAAGATCTTTACGGGTGTCGCGGATCGCGACTGCCGATTCGATCCGACCGGCCTTGGTTTCGTCTTTGACGAGCTGGTCGAGATTTTCCAGCAGTTCGTTGCGAGCGACCTTGGCGGCCTTCAGATAGCTCGTATTGGCTGCCTTCACCTTGGTTTCGAGCGAATTGCGCAGCGTCAGGATGTATTTCGGCACGACAACCCTGGCGAGCGGTTGACCATCTTCGATGCGTTTACGCTCGGTCTTAAGAGCCAGCACTTTGTCCAAATTGCCTTTGGCCGTTTCCGTCTT
>JAQGHS010000281.1 GCA_028291605.1 Planctomycetaceae bacterium
GTCTGCAGGACTTGCTCGGCGATGGCACTCTTCAACCGAAACATCTGGAATTCGGCACCGGGATCAACGGGTTGATCGAGTTCCTCGGCCAGCTTTAAAACCGATTCCATGTCGGCCTCGGACGCCACAATCAGGATGGCATTCGGCTTCACGACAGGAATAATTGTGACCTGCGGATTATTGGCGTTCGCAGCCGCACCCTGGTTTCCCGTGCCCCGCTGACGTCGCGTACTCAGCCGTTCGTAGACCTGCGAGAGCAGTTCTGCCAATGACTCGGAATTGGAATTCTTCAACAACAGCAAGTGCACGTCGGGGGCCGTCCCCGCGCTCAGCTTTTCGATCTCGCGGATGATGCCCATGACGGCATCCACATCCTTCTGATTGCCCCGCAGAATCATCACTCCCAAATCGGGCACCGATTCCACAGTCACATCGCCCTTTAAGCCCCCCAGCAAATCCGGCAGTTGCGGTTTGTTACCGGGCGGAGGAGGATTGTTGGCATCCCGCGGCTGCTGGACGGCATCACCTTCAGCGGGCTGAGCGTCAGCCGGTTCATCGGGCTGGACGGCTTCCAACTGAGGATCGTCACCCTGGTAAGCAACGGCCCGCTGAATTGCGGGCGCTCTCCGCTGAGCTTTGGCGAGTACCGCGATCTGCGTCTGAACGAGTTCCGCCATGGTCTCGATTTGATCGTACTTCTCACTCGCAAACAGTTGCACGCTGGCCCCGCGCACCGGCGGAACATCCAATTTGCGAATCATCGAAGCGACCGCCCGAGCCATTGGTCGGGGTGCCTGAATCAACAGTTCGCCGTTCGCATGATCGATCGCGAGTGTAAATCGCAGCACCCGTTTCGGAGCTGCCAGCGGCATCTTGCCTGCCACCTGGGCCGTTTTCACCAATGGCTCATACACGCGAATAGCGGGTAAACCATCAGGACCATCGCTGATCATTTCGCAGTTCTTCTCAAACGCGCGATACAGAACATTGGCGATGTCTTTGGTACGGCGATGCTGGATCGTCACGGGGACCAGGGCGGCACTCCGCGGGGCGATCTCCGCAGCGGGTTCGGCTCCCCCGGCCAGTTGAATGCGTTGAGGACCGAGATCGACAGATTCGGTCGAAATCGGCACAGCCCGCTCATCAACGGTATCGACTTCAATCCGCTTGGGGGTATTTCGATCAGGAAACGCGGGTTTGATGGTGCTGGGGCGTAGAGAATGCTCAGCAACCAGCTTATCACCCTGCAGCTCCGGCCGCCGATAATTGGGGGCCGCCGCGGCCAATTCCATCAACACCAGATGCTTGGCTTTGGAGACCAGTTTGAGGTCGAACTTTTGCAACTCGCGGTTGATGATCTTGAGGGCTTCTTCCGCCGTATAATACGAGCGGTCGCGGCGTGTGTAACGATCTTTAGGAAACAAACCCGGCTCGGCGATCAACTCCATCCCCGTCTGCTCGGCGTAGCGGTCAATGACCGACTTCCACGAGGCCTCCATGCAGTTCAACTGGACTCGCTTGGAACTCTTGGCGATCTTCTGTTCGGCCTTGGACTGCGATTCTTCGGCCGTAATCGGCGTTTGTAATTCAGTCTCCAGCTCGGCATCGGCTTC
The DNA here is from genome assembly GCA_028291605.1 of Planctomycetaceae bacterium. Taxonomy (GTDB): domain Bacteria; phylum Planctomycetota; class Planctomycetia; order Planctomycetales; family Planctomycetaceae; genus JAKFVC01. Next base: position 1,614 of record JAQGHS010000281.1, read on the forward strand.
AGCCTGTTTGCGTTCCGCGATCTGCTTTTGCAACTCCGTCTGAGACTGGGCTTTGGAGGTGGACTTGCCCGGCAGGCGCAAGGGTCCCGCCTGGCTCAAGACCGATCCCCCCAGAATCAACGAACTCGCCACAGTGCCGGTCAAGCACCAGTTCTGGAAGGAATTCATACGGCGTGATGTCAAGGTAGGCCTCCTGATCGCGGCACCAAGTCCTTGGACAGACTCAGAGGGGAGATCAATCTGGAAGTTGCCGGGCTCGGCTGTTGGGAGACGTGTGTCGAAGTCCGCTAGAACGTGTCCCGGAAGACCAGTTCGAGCTTGAGATCGATCACGCTCCGGATGTGGCAGCGAATCTTGGCGTCGGGGAATTCAGCGATGTCGGACAGGGAGATTTTTAGATTGCATTCTCGGGGAGAGAATCTTGATATGCATTGCAGGCGGGATTGCGTCTTGATCACCCGCAGTGAACGGGCAAACCTCGACGCGATGAATCAGTGATCTCAGTACGGGAACCGGTTACAGCAAATCGAGCCAGCATTTTCACGTCACATTCGCGGCCTGTTTCAATAAGACCAAATGTCTTTCTGGAGCCATGAGCACGAGCGCATTGCCGGCACACTCAATTTTATCGGTAAAGTCTTCCCATCTTCATGAGACTGACTCAAAAAAACTTCCAGAAAGACTCAAGAATTCGCGCAACCGCTTGGGTGAATTCATTTTGCAGTACGATCGCCGATCCATCGGACCCCGATTCCCATAAGTCCCATTGGTCCCATCCGTCCTATAAGTCCCATCCCAAAACAGGGGACGGATGGGACTTATGGGACCAATGGGATTCCAGGTAGCCCTGTCATTTATCCTTCTTCTTCAGCGAACCCGCATTGTCCTTGATGAACTGCTGAATCTGGTCGCCGAATTCGAAGAGGCGTTCCCATTGTTCCATATACAAGGTGACGGGCATCCGCTGCAGTCCGTAGACGCTGACGGCTCCCTTTTCACTGACCTTGCAATAGAGGGCGCCCCGCTTGGGGGTATCCATTTCTGCGAGGAGCTTGGAAGCCTCGTCGACCTTCAATTCCCCGGCTGCCAACTTCGATAGGATTTCATCTCGAGTCACGACAACATCCCCTCTCTGTGGTATTTCAACGAACCAAGACGCCGTGGCTACGGTCGCCAGACCGCAGGCCTATTGAGCCCATCGCGCTCGGCCCAAGTTCGAGCCGCGAATGAATACCGACAAAGTCCCCCAATTCCCGGCAGTGTACGAAACTGAATCGCACGGGTCAAATTTTTATAAGAATAGACCCAGGGCCGGGCGTACGATTCTTCGAAAGAAGAGTTTTCG
>JAQGHS010000287.1 GCA_028291605.1 Planctomycetaceae bacterium
ACAGAAGGTCACAAAGGACACGAAGATCTTTCTGTTGATTAGACTTTTGCTTCACTGCAGCAACCACTCATCTTGCCGGCCGCATCTTTAACCGCTCGAACGATTTTGTCGTAGCCCGTACAGCGGCAGAGATTACCGGCCAGATAGAAGCGGATGTCGTGTTCGCTGGGATTGGGATTCTCTTCCAGGAGCGACTTGGCCTGCATGATGAATCCCGGGGTGCAAATCCCGCATTGTAGAGCGGCATTATTCAGGAAGGCATCCTGCAGCGGGTGCAGCTTGCCATTGCAGGCGACCCCTTCAATGGTCTCCACAGCGGCCCCGTCGGCTTCCACCGCGAGCACCAGGCAGCTCACCACCGGCCGGCCATTCAGATGCACGGTACAGGCGCCGCAGTTGCCATTGGAACAGCCTTCCTTGGTGCCGGTCATATCGAGACTGTCACGCAGAACTTCCAGCAGCGTTTGACGGGGCTCACACAGAAAATCTTTCTGCGTCCCGTTGATCGTGGTGCTGACGATGCGTTTCTTGGCCATGGGATGATTTCCTGAAGACTGGCGTAGGATAGGCATCCTGCCGGTCAATTTTTGTGTCATTTTTGTGTTGGACGGACAGGCAGGATGCCTATCCTACGCGAGCCCGTTCGACAGCGTGTTGGATCACGCGGGCAGTCAGAACTCCGGTCACATGCTTCCGAAATTCAATCGTGCCGCGCATGTCATCAATCGGCGTCGCGATGGCCCGGGCGGCTTCGCCGGCCTTCTGGATGGTTGCCTCTGAGACCGGCTGACCGATCAGCGCCTTCGCAGCAGCATCTGCCACCAGAGGCGTGGCGGCGACAGCCCCCAATGCAATCTTGGCCGCGACGAAGTTCTGGCCGGCCGCGTCGAGTGTCACCGACACCCCCACGCCCACAACCGCGATGTCCATTTCGTTACGCGGGATAAACCGCTGATAGGCCGATCCGCTGTGGGCTGCCCGAGCTGGCAGCTTCAACTCGACGACAAACTCACCTGGTTGGAGGATATTCTTGCCAGGTCCCGTGCAGAAAGTGTCGACCGAGACCTCGCGAGTCCCCTTCGGGCCGGCGATTACCACAATGGCCCCCAGCGCGATCAGCGATGGCGTCGAATCGGCGGCCGGACCCGAGTTGCACAGGTTACCCCCGACACTTGCCCGGCTTTGTATCTGAATGCCGCCGATGATCGCCGCACTGTCGGTCAATGCCGTATAGGCAGCAGTGATCTGCGCATCGTGATAGAGGCGATAGCACGGGACTGCGGCACCGATTCGCAGACCTTTCGTGGAAAAATCGATCGCGGTCAATTCCGGGATCTTTTTAATGTCGACCACCAAGTTCGGGGCCAGACGGCCGACTCGCACTTGATCGATCAAGTCGGTTCCGCCAGCCATCGGCCGAGCAGCACCGTTATGCGACTGCAGCAACTGGACGGCCTCAGCAACCGTGGTCGGTGCGGCGTAGTCAAAATCACGCATCTTAAGACAAACCTTTCGGCTGAAAATCCCAGCCGGATCGGTGGTGGAGATGATACCAGAAACGCCGGATAGCTAGGTTACCGAGACCCCGAAAACAAACAAGCCAATGGAGCTGTCATTTTTGATACGCGACACGATCATAGAGCGACGACACTATCATAGAGTCCGATATCGGCGTAAGCCATATCGTTTGCGCGACTTCAGAATCATTCCAGCTTGGGAATACGGTGCCGAAGGTAAGAGCTTCCCAGGCAGAACACGATGTCGGCATCCATACGGCTGCCTTGAAACTTCGGATCGACTTGCTGGTCGAGATGATCAGCGCCGACGCAATAGACAATCGCCCCGCCCTCGCCTTCCCGCAAATAACCGAGTGCCTTTCCGATAAAGGGATCGACCGGTAATCCTTGAAGATAGCGCGGTACGAGTTGCTCCAACGACTCGGGATACTTTTTCTCCTTCTGACGAAACAGCTCGACCTGGAGCGCGACGCTGGTGTTCAATTCTCGGGCATCTTCTACGGCCAATCGGTAGCACAACGCGGAAAACGTCGGGAACGCCATCCAGGTCAGCCTCGTCACGCGGGCCCGTTCGGAATAAACCCAGTCATGGGCACGATTGGTCAGTTCGGTAACCGGTACCAGGTATTTCCCACGATGCTTCTCGAACTCCTCTGGCGTCCGCAATTGGCAGTCGGCTCCGGTCATGACTCGATCCAGGAACCGCGTCGGATCTCCGCTCGTTTTTGACGCCTCCTTCACGAGCCAAACACGGGACTCATCTCCGCTCCAGGGCTTGCTACCAACCAGCATCCGTGCGTGTTCATAGAGAATCGTGGCTTCCAACTGCCTCAGCATGGTTTCGCGGTGCGACGCGAAATCTTTTCGGTATAGTTTGAGTGGTTTGATCCGGGCCACCAGCGGACTCGCCGGCGCGGCTTCTGCCAGCCACCGTTCCAACAGAGCCGACCGAGTCTCGGCAAATAACATACTCTGAACGAGACAAGCTGCGTCCGAATAAACGCGCAGTTGATCGCTGCATAAGGCCAGGGTATTGATGTAGCGAATCACTCGTTCGTGATCGCCCTCTTCAATGGCGATGATTGTGGCCAATCGGGCCGCGTTCTGGATTTTTCGGAATCCCGCCAGCTCACGGCGGTCCCAAGTCAGCGGATCGCTGTTGGCCGGATGAAATGGCGTTTCTTTCAAAAACACTTCCATCGCTTCCACGTGAAGTCGGGCAAGCTTGTTGCCATACTCGATTTCCGTTCGCACAGGACTCGCTTTGAGCGGTACGTAGGCTGAGTAACCGATTTTAAATGAGGGATTCGTCGACCTGGAGACCTCGTCCAGAAGGTCCAGGTATTTGGGAGACTCAACCGCTTTTTGGGGGCCAGCCACTGCCCCGGCGGGCATCCAGCCTTTCGCGTCCGCGGCGATCTGCTGAATTGTCTGTCGAGCAACGCGGCAGACGATCCAGCTCTGCAGCATGAGCGTCAATAACAGGCAGCCCAAGCTTCCTAGCAACCACAGCGACAGCCGTTTCAATGACCACTGCCGAGCCGCTGGTACCGCAGACTGCGTGCGCCACAAGCCATAGTAGGGCAATATGACCGTGGCGACGAAATGAGCCAGAATTGCTCCCGCAGCGACAGTCATGCCTGTGGCTGAGCCGTAGCTAGTCGTCCCCATGTAATACCAAAATGCTCGGGCATTTTCGAATTTGAAGGGCGCACCGCCAAGAATATCAAAGACCACTACCAGAAATACAAACACGAACGGGCCCGCGAACATCGGCAAAAACCACTGCGACACCTTCCAGCGAAATCGCGAGACAAGGGCAATGATCAGAGCCCAGACGATCATGATCGGCACGGCACAAGCCAGCGCCAGCCAGATCCGCAGTACCAGACTCATGAAGCCCCTTCCGCGTTAAGGCGTCGCAAGAGATGTTTGTCGGGCGTATTGAGGTCGGGCGTTCAGATTGTGACCGGCATGGCGCTAGCCACCGGTTCTTTCATGTGACGTCCGAAAGAACCGGCGGCTAGCGCCGTGCCGCTCACGATGGCAACAAAGCGGCTTAGGCCTTCTTGATCTGCAGGATCTTGTCCATCCGCGTCGAAATATCGGTCAGTCGTTCCTTACCGCCACCCTGGACTTCAGCGGTCCCCCAGACATCAGTAATTCCGACTTCTCCCAGAGCCTTCAGCACGGCAGGCCAGTCGCTATCACCTTCTCCCAACGGAGCCGTGAATCCCGCGTAAGGGCCCTTCTTGTCGCGCAGGCTGCGGCTGTAGTCTTTAATGTCGACCTTCAGGATCCGCTTGCCGAGCGTCTTGATCCACTGCTCGGGCCAACCGTAGTTGACGACATTGCCCACGTCAAAATAGGCCCCGACCTGCGGACTCTGGAAGTCGTCGATGTAACGGGCGAATTCCAGGGGACTCAGCAGGAACATGTTCCAGACGTTTTCGAAGGCGATCTTGATCCCCAGTTCGGTCGCCAGGGGCAAGGCCTTCTTGATCTCTTCTTGAGTCCGCGTGTAGCAATCGGCATAGGAGATTTCCTTATTGACGATCCCGACCACCAGCAGCACGGTTGTCCCGCCATAGGCCTTGCAATCTTTGATCGCCTGCAGCAATCCATTCAGTCCCGTTTCACGAACCTTGGGATCAGGGTGCGACAACGGTTGTGACCAATGAGTGAAAGTCACCACGCCGTGGATATTCAACCCCGTTTCATCGCGTGCTTTCAGGACTTCGTCGTGCTTGAGCGGCGGGCCATCCACATCGATCCCCTGGAACCCACATTCCTTGACCAATTTGAATTTGTCGAGAACCGTCGCCCCTTCCACCATGCTCAGCTTCACGGCCTTTTTAAACGTGACAGCGGGAGCCGCGGCTGCTTGGGCCAGCGCGGTATTGGCGACACTAACGACAGCCGACGCGACCAACGCTGAAGCGGCCAGTGCGACTCCCGATTCCTGCAGGAATTCACGGCGATTGACGGGCTGAAACATGGAAAATCTCCTCGGCGAAGTTCATCAAGGGGGATGTGCGAAGAAAGAAGTATATCGTGATGCGATGGGTGGCGCGTAGCGTGCGTCGACCGTAGGATAGGCATCCTGCCTGTCCGTCCAAAATAAAAATGGAGAGGCAGGATGCCTATCCTACGACGTGTTTGGCACGTCTTCTGCAATATTCTCCTCTACCAAAGCAACTAAGGCCCTGAATGCGGCAAATTTGGCAGATTCCTGCCGCACAGTCTGCTGCCGATTTGACATCCCCACAGAATTCACCACAATCCACGCTATTACAGCACCGTCAAAACCATGCCAACTACTATGCCCGAAACCAATTTGTATCAAGTCCTGGGCGTCGCGAAGACTGCAACCCAGGATGAAATTAAGAAGGCCTATCGCAAGCTGACCCGGAAGTACCATCCGGACGTCAACCCGGATAATCCGTCGGCCGAGGGGAAATTCAAAGAGGTCCAGAACGCCTTCGATACCCTGAGCGATCCCGAGAAGCGAAAACAGTACGACACCTTCGGCCGGACCATGCCGGGCGGCAGCCCCTTCCCCGGTGGTGCCGGCGGTCAGCAGTTCAACTGGGGTCAGGGGGGACAAGCGGGACCCATTGATCTAGGCAGCCTGTTTGGCGGACAAGTGGATTTCGCCGACCTGTTCGGAGGCGGGGGAGGCGGTCCCGGCCAGGGGGCCAGCGGCCGCTCACGCCGCGGCCGAGCCGGCCAGGACGTCCAATTGGAAGTCGATATTCCCTTCCGGATTGCAGTCGAAGGGGGACAGTATGAGCTGCAGTTTGAACGCGCCGGACAGCATGAGCGGCTGATGGTCAAGATTCCAGCCGGCGTCGATACGGGCTCCGTCGTGCGACTGGGAGGCCAGGGTGAACCAGGCACCGGTGGCGGTCCGCCGGGCGATTTGCTGGTGAAAATGAATGTGGCTCCCGATCCCGTCTTTCGACGCGACGGACAGAACCTGCTCGTCGACCTGCCGCTGACCATCGCCGAGGCCGTCTTAGGCACGAAAGTTGAGGTCCCCACGATCCACGAGGGCCTGGTCACCCTGACCGTCCCTCCGGGTACGTCCAGCGGCGCCAAGCTGCGTTTGCGAGGCAAGGGGGTTCCTGATCGCCAATCGGGCAACCGCGGCGATCAGCATGTCGTGATCAAGATCGTGGTCCCCAAAAAGATCGACGAAGCCGCCGAAAAAGCTCTGCAACAATTCGACAGCCTGACACCCCTGAATCCGCGCAAAGGCCTGTGGTAACCCGCTAAGGGGTCAGGCGTACGAGTTTTCGAAATTGGCCGCCAACCAGCTGGACTTCCAGTTCGATCTGAATCGGCCAATATTGAAAAATCGTAGACCCGACCCCGAACGAAAGACAACTCATGCTTCCGCCCCCCGCAGCCTTGGACATTGCCAACGCGAACTCGCCAGCAACGGCACGCGGGCGGCTGTCCATGAACCAGCGGGCTCTGTGGAGCGTCTGGATGTTGAGTCTGCTGTGGCCCGGCTTCCTGATCGCCGCGGACCCGCCTGCGACGCAAATTCAGCATGATGAGCAACCAGCGGCCAGGGACGCGATACCCATCAAGCCGCCCCCCACGTTGGAACAAAAACGCAAAGTCGTGGTGTTAACGTCATTGGTGATCGCGGGGATTCTGACTGTCTTGCTGATGTTGTTATTGTGGATTGTCTGGTGGAGTCGGAGGACTCATCGCCTGTTAAGAGCACCGTTGCCGGCGGCCAATCGGGGAGACGAATTGTGGTATCTGAAAGCGAAACGCCCCCCCAACCAGACCGCCGACCCACAGTCGCCGGACAGCCCCCCTGCCCCACCACCCACGTGACCGACCTGCGATTTCGAGCCACTCAGCATCTGCGACGCGGCGCCGATTTTGAACGCATTTACGCTCGGCAAGTCCGCGGCAGCGATCAGCATCTGTTGATTTTTGCCGATCTCAACCAACTGTCGTGTACCCGGATCGGGCTGAGTGTCTCCAAGAAACATGGCTGCGCCGTCCGCCGCAATCGCCTGAAACGACTATTGCGCGAGGCATTCCGCTTGAGCCAGCGCGAGTTGCCGACGGGTCTGGATCTGATTCTGATCCCCCGGCAAGGGGTTGCCAGCACGCTGGCCGACTATCGACAATCAATTGCAAGGTCGGTGAAATACATTCATCGAAAATTGCCGGCTCAGCCGCGGCATTCATGACGCTAACATTATTAAGGTGAATCCAGGTGAGCCGGGCGACGAAAGCCCCCGGATTCCTATGTGGGAAGAATCCGGGGGCTTACGCCGCCCGGCTCACCTAAGATCTTTCTTTGACAATCGCTCAACCAACAACAACTTCTACCGTAATTCCTTAGAACACGGCCCTCAGATGAAAACTGTGTTGCACTGGCTGTGGTTTCTGCCGGCGAATCTGGCGATTGGCATGGTACGGGTCTATCAATGGACCCTCAGCCCCATCATCGGCCGGCAATGTCGCTTCCAGCCGACGTGCAGCAATTACTACATCGAGGCCGTGAATAAGTACGGCGTCGTCTCCGGGTCCTTTCGAGGCGCCATGCGGATTTGCCGCTGTCATCCGTTTCATCCGGGGGGATACGACCCGCCGTAACGTAGGATAGGCATCCTGCCTGTCCGGAATTCCTCAGGTTGTGACCGAACCAGCGTGAGAGTAAGAGTGTGCGAGAGTGACGGAGAACGAAGCGATTTCAGCCTGATTGCGGCGAGTCTCCACCCTCTAACACTCAGACCCTCAAAACTCTCACAGGGCAAATTCACTAATACCCGATGACGGACAGGCAGGATGCCTATCCTACTTCACCACTCGACAGTCAGACTGTCACGCGCGACAATAGATGAACGCTGGCTCCCAGGCTTATCACGAGAACCCATCATGTCGGCTGGATCGTTCACATTGCCCTCGCGGATCTTGATCTGCGCCTTGCTCTGTTTGATCACGTCATCGCTTTCGGCGACGCAGTTCGTATTGGATGCCCAGAATGTCGATCTGGAACCCGGTGCAGCTCCCGCACGGCAGAAGAAAAAGGGAGCCGACGAACGTCCCATCCTGCCGACGGATGTGGATGTCGATCCCTTCTGGCTGGGGACGATCAAGCATCGGTCGCTGGGTGTGCGCGATGTCGAGAGCGAGGCTTACTACAAGGTTCTGGATCACGCCCGCAAGACACAGTACGTCCTGCAAAAAAAGGTGGCGGCGGAAAATGTCGCCCGGCACGAGAAACACTTCCGTGAACAACCCGAAACCGCTCGGCGAAAGTTTTCTCTCTTCACGGATGTGTTTACCCACCCGGAAGAATACACGGGTGAACTGCTGACGTTAAAAGGGTATGTCCGCAAGAATCACAAACACCCGGCGGATGCCGATGATCCCAGCCAGATTCCCACCTACGAGGCGTGGCTCTACACGCCCGATTCCCAGCACAATCCTGTCGTCGTCGTGTATACCGACCTCCCCAAAGGGATGCCGGTGGGCGGCAGTCTGGTCGAAACGGTAGAAGTGACAGGTTACTTCTTCAAAGTCTACGGCTACCGAGCCCAGGACGGTCTGCGAGCGGCCCCCATGCTGCTCGCCAAGACATTCGACTGGACACCGAAAGTGGTCCGCGACACCACGGCCGAACGAGTCGTGTACTTTCTGATCACAGGGGCGTTGGTCTGCGGCCTGGTTTTCGTGTTCTGGAAGATGAACCAACGACAGCACGCCAGACTCTCAAAGCAGGCGGCAGAACCGGAAGACTTCGATCCGCGGGATTTGCAGTCGCTCGACCTGGAATCGCTGGCGGCAGACAAGCGGGGCAACGAGTCGGGCGTTTAGGGCCATTCCGAGTCGAATAATTCATTTTTTGCCACGGATTGACACGGATGAAACACGGATTGGGTCAACGTATGTTGGTGCCGGTCCCACGATGCTGGTCGAATGATTGATTGACCAATTCAATGAATTCTATGCACTTGCCTTTTTCTGTCTTAATCCGTGTTTCATCCGTGTCAATCCGTGCCAGAAAACTCTTCGTTTTAGCAATTCTCAGTTCCAGTTTCACCAGATCGCTTACGAGATTGCTCGTCAGTGTGTTTCGCAGTCGGTGTGCGTTACGATGTGGGCGTACTGCTGACCCAAACTGTCTATGAAACACCATGACCTCTGAACGTCAATTGCGCGTAGCCGTCCTGATTTCGGGTGGTGGCACGACCCTGGAAAACTTCAACTCGGCGATCTCCACCGGACGTTTGCACGCCGAAATTCCGTTGGTCATCGCCACTCGTCGCGATTGCGGTGGCATCGCGAAAGCAGCGAAGGCCAACATCCCCTGCGAAGTCGTCGTCCGCAAGGATTTTTCCAGTGTCGCCGAGTTCAGCGACGTGATCTTCGCCCATTGCCGCCGCGTCGAGGCGGATGTCGTCGCACTGGCTGGTTTCTTGTCGCTGGTGCGGGTGCCTGAAGATTTTCTCGGCCGCGTGATGAATATCCATCCGTCGCTGATTCCGGCGTTTTGCGGACATGGATTCCACGGACATCGCGTGCATGAAGCGGCGCTACAGCGCGGGGTCAAAGTCTCGGGTTGCACGGTCCATTTCGCGGACAATGAATATGATCATGGGCCGATCATCGTCCAACGGTGCGTCCCAGTGACCGCCGAGGATACGCCCGACACACTGGCCGCTCGCGTGTTTACTGCCGAATGCGAGGCATATCCCGAGGCTCTGGAGCTATTTCGGCAGGGACGACTGCAAATCGACGGGCCTCTGGTACGCGTTTTGCCTGCTGAGTAACGAGTCGATTTCAGTCGCGTATCGTGGGACGGGTCTCCAGGCCCGTCCGTCCAGCAAGTTTCAAATTCGAATTGTATTTCTTCGTGACCTTTGTGATCTTCTGTTCGAAAAGAATTGGAACAGACGGTCACAAAGAACACGAAGGCTGAGACGCGGGACGGACGGGCCTGGAGACCCGTCCCACGATACGTCACGAATTCCCACCATTCCGCATAATTCCCATGGATGAACCCCAGATTCCATCTGCACCACAACCGCCAAGCCAAGTCAGTTGGCCATTTCGGTGGGCTTGGCAGGTCTTCGTCGCCCTCGCCGGAATTGTGACGATTATCGTAGGGGTCATCCTGCTGCCGTTGCCTGGGCCGGGAAGCGTCGTCATCGTTGCCGGCATCGGCATCCTGGCCACAGAATTCATCTGGGCGAAACAGTTAATGACCCGCATCCGTATCTGGGTCAAGCAACAGTTGCGGCGTTGGAAGAACTGGAAGAAACCGGACGCCAAGTGAGGTCTTTAATCCCATCCGTCCTATACGTCCCATAAATTTGGATGGGACTTATAGGTCGGATGGGACACAGGGGACTTATGGGATCGGACTGCGATCAGTCTTCGAACACTCGCACCAGTTTCGCCTGACCCCACGGTGCCACCGCGATTTCTGCCGAGAGTTTCCTGGATCGCATTAGGTCCTCCAGCACTTTTCCTTTGCCTTCCTGAACGTAGTACGCTTCGATGCCGTATTGCAGCGGTTGACGATAGTCGCTGACGACTCGGCCGCGAAGAAACTTGCCCCCTGCTGGCCGCGACAAACTGGCCGTCGTCCCGGTCCAATGGGCACCGTCGCCTTCCCGTTCCAACGGAACATAAACGTTCTCGTCGATGTGCTGCGACTGATGCCCCCAGCGGGTCAGGCCTTTGGTCTGTTCTTCCGGCAGCGTCAAACGGTTGATGTCATAGTTCAGGATGACATAGTCGCCCCGGAAAAAGTCTCGCGGATCGACAGGAGTGACTCGCAGGACATACCGCTCGCCGATCATCAACGGCAGGCTTTCGATCAAGATCATCCCGGCTAGCAAGCCAACCTGGGCAATCGCGCTGCTGACGAGAATCGGCGTCCGATTTCGCCCCCACCATTCAATGGCCGCGCTGATCCAGGTCGTTGTGGTGAGCGGTTCTGCAATTCGAGGACCAGTCTCTGTCCGCAGAGCTCGCCGCTTGCGACTCCAGAAATTGCCGACGACGACCAATCCGCCACCGCAGAGAGCGAACACCAAAGCCGCTCCCAGCAGCCCGCCCGAATCGCCGAACAAATCGATGTAGCGGACTAGGGCCCACATCAAGAACATCAGGACGCCCGCGGCAAACGGACGCGTCCGCTCTTCCTGTTCGCCCACTTTGACGAGATAGAGGGCCATGCCCAGCGTCACCAGATTGGCCACGACAATCGGCACACCGCTGGCGATATTGCCGTTGGTAATGGCCAGACTCCAGACCGACATCAGCATCAAACTGCCGACCAGGATGATCGCATACCAGCGACGACGCACGCTATCGAGCTCGGAAGCTTCACCCTTCAGATCGAAGGCACCGACGCCGCGGAAGATGAACAGCAATACGGTCGAAATCACCAACAAAATCATGTTGGCCGCGACCTCGGTGTACATGGCCCGCAGGTAGTAATCCGGGAACCAGTTGTCACCGTATTGAGTCATGCCGCGCCAGAATTCACGCGATCCCAATGCCAGCAAGATGCCAGACACCAGCACCACACCCCAGAAGCGATACGGCACACCTCGCGGGTCCCGAGGGCGATGCGCTTCGGCAAACAGGATCAAAATCGCGCCGACATTGCCGATCCAGAACATCGAGCGCCCGCCCAAATGCAGTGCGAAGGCCTGCAGGACGATCCACCAGGTAAACAGCGCGACATACAACGCCACACCCATAGGCGACTTACGCTGATAAGCCCAAGCTAGTCCGGGTGCGGCCAACAACGGCAACGTGTAAGCCCCATTGGGGACCTCCCACCATCCGGGCAACCACCAGGGGGACATATTCCAGAAGCCGAAAACCTCCATGCCACCCCACAGAGCGACCAGACTCACAAACAGCAGATGCAGCAGCAGCGAATCCAGGCAGAGGGCAAACGGCAAGATTCCGATCGCCCACCACCAGACACCGTCCGGATAATGAGCTTCCAGATGAAAGGCCTGAGCGACCAGCCAGATACCGGCCCCGTAGAATAGGCAGCCGAGGAACGAAACCGTTTCTGACAAGGCGAGATGCTGGCCTCCGCGTCGCAAGCGAAACGCAATCAGATGAGTGCTCGTGACGACCGTCAGCACGACGACGAGTTTGACCGTCCGTGACAATTCTTCCCAATTGAAGCCGATCAGCAACAGGACGGCCAAGCCAAACAGAAAGGCGGCCATCGCGAACAGCGCCTGCACGGCGACCGAGCGTTTGCGGTCATTGATGTCGTCCGCGGATTCGTACCGACCGCGAATCTGGCCCGCTTGATCGGCACTCACCATCTGATCGGCTTGCCACAGTGCCAGTTCGTGGTCCAGCCACTGCTGTTGAGCCGCAGTTAATTTGGTACGCGCCATGACATGTCTCTCCG